>JACDCM010000169.1 GCA_013817545.1 Gemmatimonadaceae bacterium
TGCCGGCTCAGCGCTTCCAAACACCGACATCCTTGTGGTGCATCGCTCGGACGGCAGCGGAACCACTTTTATCTTCACGGATTACCTTGCCGCCATTAGCCCCGCGTGGGCTTCGGGCCCTTCCAAGGGCAAGGAAGTACAGTGGCCCGCCGGGCTGGGTGCCAAGGGCAACGAGGGAGTCACCGGCCAGGTGAAGCAGACCCCGGGTGCCATAGGTTACACCGAGCTGGTCTACGCCAAGCAGAACAAGCTTCCCTTCGCACACGTGCAAAACGCAGCGGGTAATTTCATTGAACCGTCTGTGGAGACGGTAACCGCTGCAGCGGCCGGTGCCGCCGACCAGCTCCCCACCGATACAGACTATCGCCTTTCGATCGTAAACGCTCCCGGAGCACAGGCGTATCCCATCTCCTCGTACACGTGGCTGCTTGTGTACCAGAGGCAGACGGATGCGGTAAAAGGCCGTAAGCTTGTGGATTTTCTCAAGTGGGCATTGTCTAATGGACAGGGAGTCGCGGGATCGCTGGACTACGCTCCGCTTCCCACCTCCATGGCCGCACGTTTGGCGGAGCGCGTAGGCACCATCACGGTCGGCGCCGGCACGTGATTGAAGGTGACGGGGTGGCCGTCATCGCCGATGGCGATGATGCGCCGCGGCCGCTCCGTCTCGTGGGTTCCGCGATCGCCGACCGCGTATATAGCTGGTTGCTCACCGCTTTTGCGCTGTGCATCCCCGCTCTTCTCCTTTTGCTCGTAGTCGCACTGGGGATTGCGGGTTGGCCAGCTTTCAGCCGCTTCGGGTTTGCTTTTCTTACAAGCAGCACGTGGAACCCGGTCGCCGGGATCTATGGCGCTGCGCCGGCTATATACGGCACTGTAGTTACTTCGCTCATAGCCCTCGCTATCGCCACTCCGCTGGGAGTCGGCGTCGCCCTTTTTCTCTCTGATCTGGCTCCGCGCAAAGTTCGCCAGCCCGTGGCATTCCTCGTGGATCTTCTCGCCGCCATTCCGAGTGTCGTGTACGGACTGTGGGGCATCTTTGTACTCCTGCCTTTCCTGCGGGAAACGCTGATGCCTTTCCTCCGTGATACTCTCGGGCTGGGAGGAACGGTATTCTTCAGTGGGCCGGCGTATGGACCGAGCATGCTCGCTGCAGGGATAATCCTGTCGGTGATGGTGCTCCCGTATATCTCTGCGATTTCACGCGAAGTGCTGCTCGCCGTACCGCGTTCCCAGCGGGAGGCGGCCCTGGCACTCGGCGCCACCCGCTGGGAAATGATCTGGGGAGCAGTCATACCGTACGCCAAGTCCGGGATCATTGGAGGGGTAATTCTCGGGCTCGGACGAGCGCTTGGCGAGACCATGGCGGTAACGATGCTGATTGGAAACCGCCACGAGATTTCGGCGTCCCTTTTTGCGCCTGGTTATACCATGGCATCGCTCATAGCGAATGAGTTCGCCGAAGCATCCGACGACCTGCATCTCTCCGCACTCATGGCCGTAGGCCTGACGCTTTTCGTGATCACCATGATCGTCAACGGCATCGCGCGATGGCTGGTGTGGCAAGTTGACCGAACGGGCGGAGCACGAGCATGAGCGTGCCGACAATAGCACCGTCGCCTCGACCGGCCCACCGACCGAGCGATAGCCAGCGAGTCTTTGCCGAGCGCACGCTCGGCACTGTTCGGAGGCGCCGCATCGTCAACTCGATAATGCTGTCTCTGCTCTTGATTGCAGCAGTTGCCGCTACTCTTCCGCTCCTCTTCATTCTGTTCCACCTGATGCGTCTCGGGATAACGTCGCTCACACCCGCGTTCTTCACGAACATGCCGCGGCCGGTGGGGGAAGCCGGCGGCGGGATGGCGAATGCCATTGTTGGCACTCTGATCCTTATCGGGACGGCATCGGCGATCGGGCTTCCTATTGGGGTCGGGGCCGGACTGTACTTGGCTGAGCGTCGCGGCGCCCGGTTGGCGAATATCGTCCGCTATCTTGCAGACGTACTGAACGGCCTTCCTTCGATCGTGATGGGCATTTTCGCGTGGCAGTTCCTCGTGCGCCCCGTTGGACATTTCTCGGCACTCGCGGGTGCCGTCGCGCTCGGGGCCATGATGATTCCGATGTTGACCCGCACCACTGAGGAAATGGTGCGTCTTGTGCCTGTAGCGCTGCGAGAAGCTGCGCTCGCTTTGGGCTATGCCAAGTGGCGAACCTCGTTGACGATAGTGGTTCGCACGGCAGCCCCGGGCATCGTAACCGGCGCTCTTGTGGCCATGGCTCGCATCGCCGGAGAGACTGCCCCCCTTCTGTTCACTGTTCTGGGCAACCAGTTCTGGTCGGTGTCGCTGGGAGAGCCGATTGCGGCGCTTCCGCTCCAGATATTCGAGTATGCGAAGAGCCCGTACGAGGAATGGCATGCCCTGGCGTGGGCTGGGGCTCTTGTGCTGATATCCCTTATTCTCGTCATCGGCGTAGCAGCCCGTTTCGCGACTCGGGAACGATTCGGTGCACATGGCGACTAACGTCACACTCACGAGTGGCGCCCTGGCGTCGGGCAGTGAGCGCGATACGTCGGCTGATCAGCAGCGACTGGCTTCCGTGGCACTTACCGCATACTTCGGATCCTCGGCCGCGATCCGTGGAATCAACCTGGCGGTACAGGACAGGAGCGTAACGGCTATCATCGGCCCCTCGGGGTGCGGCAAGTCGACCTTCCTTCGGTGCCTCAACCGCATGCACGAAACCGTGCCCGGAGCCAGGGTTGAGGGAAGCGTCGTTCTAACAGCGCGCGATGGTGGCACTTTCGACATCTACACCAAGGGCGCCAACCCCGTAGCAGTCCGTAAGCACATCGGCATGGTCTTTCAGCGGCCTACGCCCTTCCCCACCATGTCCATCCGGGACAACGTGGCGGCCGGTCTGAAGGTGACCGCGAACGGAGCGACTTCCGCGCGAAAAACGGATGAGGTGGTGGAGCGCGCGCTCCGGCGCGCCGCGCTCTGGGGGGAAGTAAAGGATCGCTTGCGAACCAGCGCCGTCGCCCTGTCTGGTGGCCAGCAACAGAGGCTGTGCATTGCGCGAGCGCTGGCCACCGAGCCTGAGGTTATTTTGCTCGATGAACCGACCGCGTCACTCGACCCTATCAGCACGCAGAGGATTGAGGAACTACTGCACGAGCTCGAGGGAGAAATGACGATTGTGATTGTGACTCACAACATGCAGCAGGCCGCACGAGTCTCCAGTAGAACGGCGTTTCTACTTAATGGTGAGCTTATTGAGACAGCTCCGACACGCCAGCTCTTTACGTCTCCATCGGATTCCCGAACCGAAGCGTACATTACTGGCCGGTTCGGATGAGCACGGCATCCGCCGATCCGCAACGTTCCGAAGTGCTGGCGACGCCTCGGGCCGTCGCTGGGCAAACACATCCCGGCACAATTACCTCCGACGACTTCAGTTTCTGGTATGGAAAGGTACAGGCGCTTCACAAAATCAGCCTGCTTATCCCCCCTCGGTCGGTGACTGCGCTCGTGGGGCCGTCAGGCTGTGGCAAATCGACCTTTCTGCGTTCGATGAACCGTCTAAACGATGTGATTTCCGGGATTCGCACAGAGGGATTGTTACTACTCGATAGCACCAATATTTACGCGCCGAGAGTGGACGTGGTGGCTCTACGTCAGCGAGTGGGGATGGTTTTTCAACGCTGGAATCCGTTTCCCAAATCCATCTACGACAACGTCGCCTACGGCCCGCGCATAAACGGAACGCGTGACGCCGCGTCGCTCGACGAAATTGTGGAGCACTCGCTTCGGCGCGCCGCACTTTGGGATGAAGCCAAGGATCGTCTGCGGGCGAGCGCCCTTACACTGTCGGGAGGCCAGCAGCAGCGCCTTTGCATCGCCCGTGCCCTCGCGAACAATCCGGAGGTTCTACTGCTCGACGAGCCGGCGAGCGCGCTGGACCCAATCGCAACCCAGCGCGTAGAAGAACTCCTGTACGATCTCAAGGCGGAGCTGACCATCGTTATTGTAACGCACAACCTGCAGCAGGCAGCGCGAGTGTCGAACCACGCCGCGTTCTTTTATCTCGGTCATCTTGTCGAAGCGGGTTTGACCGAGCAACTATTCACGAGCCCGCGTGAGCAGCGCACGGAAGCCTATTTGACCGGGAGGTTTGGATGAGCGTTCTGGAGGCAACCACCGGATTTCGCCACTTTCACCAGCAACTGGATACGCTCAAGCAACGTCTTCTCGCGATGTCCGAACGTGCGGAATCGCTGGTGGATCTGGCAGTTGACGCGCTTCTCTCCCACGACGCCGCCAAGGCGGAGGCAGTGATAATCGCGGATGCGGAAGTCGACGAGCTCGAGATCGAAATCGAGCAACTTGGGATCGCTCTGCTCGCTTTACAGCAACCGATGGCTCGCGATCTGCGTTTCATCATCAGTGCGATAAAGATCTCCAGCGATCTGGAGCGCGTTGGGGACCATGCGGTCAACATCTCGCAATCGGTCGAGCGCCTCACCGCTCTGGGGCAGTCGATCATGCCGGACCCGGAGATTGAGGAGATGGCGCGTCGCTCACGTGAGATGCTTGGCGACGCGCTCGATGCTTTTGTGCGCGCGGATGGCACGCTCGCGCGCGAGGTATGCGCCCGTGATGATCAGGTGGACGCCCTGCATGACAGTGTATTCCGCATCCTCGTGACTCACATGATGGAGAATCCACACACGATTTCTGCCGCAATGGAGTTGTTCCTGGTGAGCCGAAATCTCGAGCGGGTGGCTGACCTAGCAACGAACATCGCGGAAGACGCTGTGTATCTCGCTGAAGGAAAGCAGATCAAGCACCACCACGAAGAGAGGGCGTCGTAGAACGAGGACCAACGGTACGGTTCGCTACGCCTTCGGTTATCGTGTAACGACCGGCATGGGTGAGAAGCGGTCGAGCTCCAGACGCGTGTGCACGCGCGGTACGCGCTCGGCGGCAATTCGGCGACGCCAACTGGTGCGTCCGATTCAAACTCCTAGTACGATTGCCCCGCCTTTTCCGCTGAGCTACACACCCCTGTGGCGCACTGGCCAGCATGCCGGTCGGGACCGGCCAATAGCTCACCAAGGGGAAGCGGTCCTCGTCCGAGACACTGCGCCATTGCCACCCCGCTCGAAGTTCCGATTCGCGTTGCACCAGATGCGATCATTTTGAGCGCAGTCTCACAGTCGCGAACACCCCCGGAAGCCTTGACGCCTAGTGCATCTCCCACCGCCAGGCGCATCAGGGCGACGGCTTCCGCGGAAGCCCCGCCTGCAGCATGGAATCCTGTGCTCGTCTTCACGTACTGCGCGCCGGCCTCGCGAGCGAGAGCGCTCGCCTTAATGATCTCGACAGGCGAGAGCGCCGCAGATTCGATTATCACTTTAACCACGCGGCCTGCGGCGCTTTTCACCACCGCGCCTATGTCTGCCGCCACATGCTGCCAGTCGCCGCTCTTGATATGTCCGATCGCCGCGACCATGTCCACTTCGTCAGCGCCATGCCGCACGGCGAGAGCCGCCTCGGCGGCTTTGATCTCGGAGTGGCTAGCGCCGAGCGGAAAGCCGATCACGGTGGCTATCTTCACCTGAGAGCCTGCAAGCAGGTCACTACATAACGTTACCCAGACAGGGTTCACGCACACGGCGGCAAACCGCTGATCCTTCGCTTCAGCGCAAAGTTTTTCCACCTCGCCGCGGGTAGCTTCCGCCTTTAATAGCGTGTGGTCGATGAAGTCGGCTATGCGCGCCTGATCGCGAACGTACGTAACTCCAGCCGCCACCGGAGCCTTTGAATGCTTCGGCGCAATGGGAACTGTCGCCAGTCCCCCGCCGCCGTCAGGCCTATAAGGCATCTGATCCGCCCGCGCGAGCTCTTCCGCTACGCGCCGTGCCAGTCCGTTCAAGTCCACTGTCATGGCTTGCTGTGCTCAGCGTCGAGATCGATCCTGTCGACGACTCCCACCACCACAGCTTGGGCAGGGATGTCCGGGTCGTCGAACAGTGCGCGTGCAGATCCTCCCTCCTGAACGACCAGAACACGCTCACCACTCCCTACGCCAATAACGTCCAGCGCGATCAGTTCCGCACCTTCCTCCGATCCGTCCAGAGCGAGTCGCCTCACCAAAAGCAGCTTCTTGCCGCTGAGGTGCGCATGTTTGTGTGTCGAGACGACATCGCCAACTACGCGGGCTATGAACAAGCGGGTTGGTGCTCCGGAGAATTGGACGTACCATCATAACCAGCCGGCGCACAGATCACCATTGCGAGCTTATCCGGAGGCTTGTCGAACACTAGAGCTGATTAGCGTAGGAAAGAAATTTGAACTGCCCCGCTCTTTCGATGATCGTCCCAAACAAGGAAAGTTCAACGGGTGCCCCGGCGCCCGTGTCGGCCTTGACGGTGCACGGTCCCCAGAGGGTGTTCTCCCCTTCTGTCCGCGTGTTTGCGCTGCACATGTAGCCTGCGTATCGGGCTGGCCTCCCGCCCAGCAGCTTGAGCGCGCGGCGAATGCCCTTTCCGCTATGCTCGCGTGACCTCAGAAAATTGAGATCGGGCGACTCTTCGTACGGCGGTTTCGAGGCGCGCGAAGTCGGGTAGTAGAGATAGGCGAACTCAGCCCGCGTGATGAGCATTCGCCCTAATGAAGTCGTGTCGACCTGTTGAAGCGCTTGCACAAAACTTTTCACTAGCTGCTCACGGGTTGTAGCTCCTCCGGACAACCCTGAAGGGGTTACTGGTATGTCAGCCCGGAAGCGTCGCAACGCCTCCTCAACAGGTAACACGCTGTCGATAACGCCGGTTGTTGAAGCCGAGCTCCCAACAGAAGGTGGCGTTTTCGTAGCACTTTCCTCCGGCGCGCAGGCACAAAATACCCCCGCAAGCAAGAGTGATAGAAGGCATCGCATGCAGATATATGTAATTGCTGTCAGGCAGATGTAATTCCGGCGCCCCTCACAGGGCGCCGGGTCGAGCAACACGCGTATGGAGCAGCGCCAATATTACCAGGATAACATCAGCCTGCCACGTATGTTGGAGCGCGAGATTCCTGCACGGCAGTTGAGCCAATAGCAGCGCTACTGGCTCGACTGTGGATCATTGTTGAGAAAGGTAAGAGTGAACCAGATACCACGCCGCCTTAGTTGGTGATGTACACAGTCCAACCTTCCCACCACTTCGGACCGCTGGGGTCCGCCGCACCTACGTAGCTTGTGCCGGTAATGCCCCCTGTGCCGTTGAACAATCCGCTGACGCGGGCTGATACTCTCCCGGTGAAGGTAGCGAGACCTCCGGTTCGCGCCGCAGAGGCCGCGGACGGTGTCCAGTCGAAAGAACCAGGGGTCAGACTCACGAACAAGCTGGCAGCTGAACCGGAACCCTCGACGATGTTACCGGTTGCGAAGTTCGGCTGCTGCCCGAAGAGATTCGAGCCACCAACAGCATCGAAGTTCGCTCCGTTCTCGACGAGCAGGACATTTTGGATGGTAACGCTGTCCCGCTGGCGCAGGGTGTCGGTCGCCGGGTCGCGGACGCTGATCGCGGTGCGCGGCCAGCGGGCAAGAATACCGTTCACCAGTGTGACACCGGTTCCGCGACGGATAACCGCTCCGAAGCCGCCCGATGACGTTGTGTAAGCCGCTCCGAAGCCGATTACGGTAAAGTTCGCAAAGACGGGGCTGGAGAAAGGAAGACTACCAGCGAATGTGGTGCAGAATGGCTTGGTGGTTTCGCAACCATCACCCTCGAAGCCATTCGGATCCGTAGACAAGGATCCCGAGCCCGCTCTCTGGGGAATCTGCTGCGACTGGAAGGAAATCAGAAACTGGTTGCGGCCGCGATATCCTTCGGTCCAGTCGAAGTGGTCGTCGCCGGACTCGTACGACACCAGGTATCGGCCATCGACCGAGCCGCCAAACCACTCGAAGCTGTCGTCGAGTCCTGCCATCGTCTGCACGTACTCGATCGTCGTTCCACGTCCCACTGCATACATGGACAAGCTGTTCAGCTCCTCGTTCGTGATTTCGGCGTAACCCGCGAACTCGATGCGAACGTAGCGAAGCGTACCACTGTTGTCATTGTCGTCGGTGCCATTCGCGTAGTCCTGACGCGCGGTCGTGGGTCCCTCGGTAAATATCGAGGTGCCCCCGCTGTTACGATTGATTCGGGCGTTACCTACTATTACCAACCCACCCCAATCGCCAGGTTTGCGCGACCCAACCGGCTGTGACGAAGTGAAGACGATAGGATTAGCAGCTGTTCCAACCGCCATGATCTTCGCGCCGCGCGTCACAAACAGGGAGCTTCCCGGAGTATTGAAATCACCAAGAATCCTGGTGCCCGGCTGAATTGTCAGCGTAGCCCCACTAGCGACGCGCACGTATCCCTGAATCGTGTAAACACTGTCCGCAAAGAGGGTACGATTCGCGGTTATCGGCGCTGAAAGTGTCGCTGTGAATCGCCCGGTTGCCGAGGTAGTAACATTAGCCGGTGCGGAGAAAGCGCTGGTCCGGGAGCCGGCTACCGTCGCGACCTGGTAACGGTACTGAGTATTCGGGTCGAGGCCAACGTCATCGAAGGTTGTGCCCGATGGAGTCCCTACAGT
>JACDCM010000170.1 GCA_013817545.1 Gemmatimonadaceae bacterium
GAGTAAGGGACGGGGGATCAGGAACGAGGAACCAGGAACCAGGTAAATGTCCATCTCGCCTACTCACTTCGGTTGGAGCGTCGAGGGCGGTGTCGCGACCATCACGCTTAACCGGCCCGAGCGCAAGAATCCGCTGACATTCGAATCGTATGCGGAGTTGCGTGATACCTTCCGCCAGCTTGTGTATGTGACCGATGTAAAGGTCGTCATCATCACGGGAGCGGGTGACAATTTCTGCTCCGGTGGCGATGTGCATGACATCATCGGGCCATTGGTAGGAATGAAGGAGCGTGGCCGGATGGATGAGCTGCTCGCCTTTACGCGCATGACGGGAGATCTCGTGCTGGCAATGCGCTTGTGTCCGCAGCCGATCATTGCCGCTGTCGACGGAGTTTGCGTTGGTGCTGGTGCGATCCTCGCCATGGCGAGCGATCTCCGGATTGGAACGGCGCGGAGCAAGGTCGCATTCCTTTTCGTCAAGGTCGGATTGAGCGGAGCTGACATGGGCGCCTGCGCGCTGTTGCCACGGATCATAGGTCAGGGCCGGGCGAGCGAGCTGCTGTTTACGGGTCGGTCGATGGCGGGTGAGGAAGCTGAACGTTGGGGCTTCTACAACCGGCTGGTTCCTCCGGAATCACTGGCGGATGAGGCGCAATCGCTCGCGCAGTCCATCGCCGCTGGCCCCGGCTTCGGACATTCTGTCACGAAGAAATGCCTGCATCAGGAATGGAACATGGGCGTCGCCGAAGCGATCGAAGCGGAGGCGCAGGCACAGGCGATCTGCATGCAAACCGAGGATTTTGCGCGCGCTTATCGGGCATTCGTGAAGAAGGAAAAGCCGGTGTTCGAGGGCAACTGATGCCGGATACAACGTATCTCGATTGGCCGTTCTTCGACGACTCGCATCGACAGCTTGCGAGCGCTCTGAGAGAATGGGCGAAGAGCGAGATACGGTCTGGTGCTGAAAGCGACGACGTAGACGAAGAATGCCGCTCACTCGTACGGCGGCTCGGAGCAGGAGGCTGGTTGCGTCAAGTCGTACCTGCGCAGAATGGCGGTTCGCGCCCACAGCTCGATGTCCGATCGCTCTGCATCGCAAGAGAGATTCTGGCCTACGAGAGTGCCCTCGCGGATTTTGCTTTTGCCATGCAGGGGCTTGGGACGGGCGCGATTTCCATCTTTGGCACAGACGAGCAACGTGAGCGCTACTTGCCGCGTGTCGCCATGGGTGAAACGATTGCTGCGTTCGCCCTGTCGGAATCCGAAGCTGGTTCTGACGTGACCGCAATGAGCTGCAGCGCGAAACGAAGGAATAGCGGCTACGTAATCGACGGCGAGAAGACATGGATCTCCAATGCGGGAATCGCCGATCACTACGTCGTCTTCTGCCGGATGCCGGAGGAGGGTGACCGCCGCTTTGGCGCTTTCATCGTGGACGCCGATAACCCCGGCCTCAGCGTCTCCGACCGAATCGACGTGATCGCGCCCCACCCCCTGGGCACCGTTTCATTCGAAAACTGCGTGGTCCCTGCCGAAGCGCTGATTGGAAAAGCGGGCAAGGGTTTGAGTGTCGCGCTCGGAACACTGGATCTCTTTCGCCCGACAGTGGGAGCCGCGGCGCTGGGTTTCGCGAGGCGCGCTCTGGAGGAAGCGCTCGGCTGGGTCACGCAACGTCGCGCGTTCGGCCAGCCACTTGCCCAGTTTCAGCTAACGCAAGCAAAGCTGGCTGACATGGCGGTCGCGATCGATGCGAGCGCACTGCTCGTCTACCGGGCGGCATGGACGCGCGATACCGGAGCGACGCGCATAACTCGCGAGGCAGCGATGGCAAAGCTCTTCGCGACGGAATCCGCGCAGCAGGTCATCGACGATGCGCTGCAGCTGCTCGGCGGCCGCGGGCTGGTTTCGGGGGCGCCGGTTGAACGGCTGTATCGTGACATACGCGCTCTGCGGATATATGAAGGCACCAGCGAAATTCAGAAATTGGTGATCGCCGGGCGGGTGTTGAGCGAAATGACGGTGGGCGTAGATGGGAGCATTGCGCATGGTGTAGCGGGGGCCCCCCCCCAATGAAAGAATCTACGCCACTTCCTCAGCAGGACGATCACCAGTACAACGCCACCGGTGCCATTTCGGCGCACGTCGACACTTTTGCGCGGGACAACCTTCCGCCCCGGCGACTCTGGCCTGTAATGGACTTCGAAAGCATTCCCGGTCTCGCGTACCCCGCGCGACTCAACGCTGCGGTCGAGCTGCTCGACCGCGCGGTTGACGAAGGCCATGGCGACCGAACCGCGATTCACTTTCCAGGCGGGCGCTGGTCTTACCGGGATCTGCTGGAGCAGTCGAACCGCATAGCTCACGTTCTCGTGGACGATCTGAGCGTCGTCTCGGGTAACCGCGTGATGCTCCGTGGACCAAATAACCCCATGATGGCTGCCTGCTGGTTCGCCGTCCTCAAAGCCGGCGCAATCAACGTTTGCACGATGCCACTGCTCCGGTCGCGCGAGTTGTGCGTGATCGCGGAGAAGGCTCGCGTCCGACTCGCGCTCACCGATGCGCGCTTCGCGGACGAGTGTGAACAGGCGGCGTCAAGCGTTACGATGCTGGAGCGGGTAGTTCGCTTCGGTGACGGAGCATCGCAGTCGCTCGAGACCCTGATGCGCGACAAGCCAGCAACCTTCGCCAGCGTCGACACTTCGGCGGACGATGTCGCCATCATTGCCTTCACTTCCGGAACGACAGGAGATCCCAAGGGCACAATGCATGTGCAAAGGGACCTGCTGGCGGTTTGCGATACGTTCTCCGCGCTCGTGGTCAGGCCCGAGCGCGACGATATTTTCTGCGGCTCGCCACCTCTCGCATTTACTTTCGGCTTGGGTGGACTGCTGCTCTTTCCGATCAGGGCGCGCGCGTCGACACTTCTGCTCGAGCAGGCGACTCCGGCCTATCTACTCAAGGGGATGCAGGATCATCACGCCACGATCTGTTTCACGGCGCCGACCGCCTACCGCGCAATGACCGCAACCGTCAGTGACTTCAATCTCTCCAGCCTTAGGAAGTGTATTTCCGCTGGCGAGCACCTTCCCAGGGCTACCTTCGAGCGATGGCGAGACGCGACTGGCATCGAGATAATAGATGGCATCGGATCCACCGAGATTTTGCATGTCTTCATCAGCGCCTCAGGCGCTGAGATTCGGCCAGGATCTACCGGCAAGGCAGTGCCTGGATACCGTGCGAGAGTGGTGGACGAGAACGGCCGCGATGTACCAGCGGGCAGTATCGGGAGCTTGGCCGTGCAGGGTCCCACTGGGTGTCGCTATCTGGACAACGTCGAGCGGCAGGAAGCTTACGTCAGAGACGGTTGGAATCTTCCGGGGGATTCGTACCTGGTGGACGACGAGGGTTATTTCTGGTACCAGGCACGTACCGACGACCTGATCGTCTCTTCGGGCTACAAGATCTCCGGTCCGGAGGTAGAGAATGCGCTACTGGATCACTCCTGTGTCGCGGAATGCGGCGTGATTGCGGTACCGGATGAAGAGCGTGGATCGGTGGTCAAGGCGTTCATCGTACTTCGATCCGGCTTCACACCGGGAGATCAGCTTGTGAAGGAGCTACAGGACTTTGTCAAAGCGCGAATCGCTCCGTACAAGTATCCGCGGCGTGTTGCTTTCGTAACCAGCTTGCCGAGAACGGATACGGGCAAGTTGCAGAGGTTTCGTTTGAGGGAGGGGGAGTGAAGAAAGGCGGGGGAGGAGGCAAGCGAGAGGCGACAGGCGGTGTGAAGATCGCTCGAAATGCGGATCCCGGTTCGCACACCGTTGTGCAACCCGAAGGTTGGGCGAGAGCGGTCGGATATGCCAACGGCGTCGCCGCGGAGGGACGCGGCGTGTTTGTCGCCGGGCAAATAGGTTGGAACCCACGAACAAGTGAGTTTGAAAGTGACGATCTCGTCGAGCAGGTGAAGCAGGCGCTCGAGAATGTTGCCAGCGTGGTGCGAGCTGCGGGTGCCGAGCCTCGTGACGTTGCACGAATGACGTGGTTCGTGACCGACAAATCCGAGTACGTGGCGGCTCGGCGTGAGATCGGCGTTGCCTATCGTGAAATATTCGGGAGATACTATCCGGCGATGTCCGTTGTCTTCGTTACCGCTCTGCTCGAGGAGCGGGCCAAGGTTGAGATTGAAGCCACCGCCGTAATCCGCGCGCAAGCGGGCGATGCACAACGCAGTCTCTTCAGCGAATGACCGATCGACGTTGCGAAACTGCATCTTCCAGAATGAGCGGCGCAGCGCCTGCTCTGGAGAACGGTGAAGCCGGCTCACGCTCGCTGATTCATGCTGCGCGGTTCGATGCGATGCGCAACTCACTGCGTGTTCAACTGGAAGCGCATCTGGCAATGGACGCGGCTGAGGCGGCGTCGCATGGCAAAATCCTCGAATTCCTTCGGTTGCCGCTGGATCCGTTCAGCCGGACGACGCAACGGGGTCACATCACGGGAAGCGCCATCGTCCTGCACCCGGATGGACCGGAATTTCTCCTCGTCAAGCACCGGAAACTGAACCGGTGGCTACAGCCTGGCGGTCATGTGCACGAGCAGGATGAATCCGTCCTGGCAACTGCCATTCGAGAGACGGAGGAAGAGACTGGTCATTCGGCCAGCCTGACAAGCTTGCGCGACCGAATCCTGCACGTAGACGTGCACGAAATCCCAGCGCGTCCAGGGGCGCCGGCCCATCTGCACTACGATATCCGCTACCTTTTGACCGCGACGCGCGGTGTTCCTCGTATCGCGGAAGGCGAGGTTGACGAGGCGGAATGGTTTACGAAGGAAGCGCTAAAAAAGCTCGATCTGGATGCGTCATTGCTAAGTGCCATTGCTTCCGCGACAAGGCACCTCGGGTAACTGTGGACCTAAAGCTCAGAAAATTCGTAAATCACTATTGACAATTCGGCAAACAATTGTACATTCAGTTTCCAGCGACATAGGCGCCACGGCGCCAGCAAGGACCAGAGAAGGAATTAGGGACCTGAGCGCGAACCAGGGCCCTTTTTTTATGATGTGAAGTTTACAGCATGTGAAGTTTTTTGATGTGAAGGTTTTTCCGCTTCGCGAGAGGTGGAGAAAAGCCCGCCGCGGGGGGCTTGATTCCCGCCATTACCAGTCGGTTGGTACGGCTTTCCGGACCCCGACAACATTTATACAGAGGGAGTACCGTATGCGTACCACCGGCACAGTGAAGTGGTTCAACGACGCCAAGGGTTTTGGCTTCATCACACCCGAGAACGGGCAGAAGGATTGCTTCGTTCATCACTCCTCAATTCAGGGTCAGGGTTTCAAGACCCTCGCAGAGGGTGAGCGCGTTGAGTTCGATATCGTGCAGGGCCAGAAGGGTCCGGCGGCAGAGAACGTCACCAAAGTTCGCTAAGCCACCGTTCGGCGAGAGCCGGACTGTAGGAACAGAGGGCCGTTTCGGGAAACCGGGGCGGCCCTCGCTGCATTAGTCCGGATTTTTTTCCTGAACCTTTCGCGGAGGACCGCGGCATGAAAGCGTCTGATTTTCTCATTGCGGCCTGTTGCCTTGCGACCGCTGCAGCCACCGCCAGCGCGCAGGTCAAACGTGGCATCACTTTCGACGATTTCATCGCCGTAAAGGCGGTGTCCGACCCGCAGCTCTCGCCGGACGGTCGCTGGGTACTGTACGGCGTTCGGACGACCGACATCGATGCCAACAGACGGACGACGAAGACTTTCCTCCAGTCGTTTTCGGGCGGCACTGCCCGCCAGTTCCCCAATGACTCGCTGAACGTCGCCGAGGCGCGCTGGTCACCCGACGGCCGGCGAGTCGCGTACACCACGGGCGGACAGCTCTGGGTCGCCGACGTGAACGGCGGTAGTCGCAAGCAACTCACCACGCTCACTGGTGGCGCTAGCGGGCCGGTCTGGGCGCCCACCGGAGACCGCATCGCCTTTGTATCGTCGGTCTACCCAGCGTGCCGCGACGATGCATGCAACGCACGCCGGGAAAAGGAGCGCGAAGCGAACAAGGTAAAAGCGCATGTCGCCACCGAGCTGCTGTACCGGCACTGGACCGCGTGGGACGAGGGGACGCGCTCGCATCTTTTCGTCATTGCGCCCGACGGGAGCGGTTTGCGCGATGTGACTGAAGCGGCGCCGTACGATGTTCCACCCGGCCCGTTCGGTGGAAGCGAAGGATATTCATTCTCGACGAACGGCCAGGAGATCGCCTACACCGCCAAGGACGCAGGGCGCGAGAATGCGTGGTCCACTGACCTGAATATGTATGTGGTTTCTCTTACCGGCGGGCCAGCGTCGGTGATAACGGCGGAGAACAAGGGGGCGGATCAGAATCCGGTGTACTCTCCGGACGGCCGGTTCATCGCGTACGCCTCCCAGACTGAAGCCGGTTTCGAGTCGGATCGCTGGCGTCTCATGCTGTACGATCGTTCTGCGAAGCGGTCGCGGGAGTTGCTTGAGGGATGGGATAGGAACGCTGACACGTACTTTTTTGCACCTGACATGAAGGCTGTCTTCGTAATGTCGGGTGAAGCGGCTCGCGACAAGCTGTTCCGGTTCCCGCTCACGCGTGATGCGATGGCTGGAAAGGCACAGCGCGTGATTGCGGACAGCAACAATGTCGCGTTCTCAATGTCTCGGGACGGCCGAACGATTGTCTGGGCGCGGGACGCCACAGAACGTCCAGCGGAAGTGTTCGGAGCCACCCTCACCGCCTCTGGTGCCACACAGCCGAAGCAGCTGACGCATCTCAATGATTCTCTCGTATCCAGGTTGCAGCTGCACGCGGCCGAGGACTTCTGGTACAAGGGCGCTGGAGACGACAGCGTGCACGGATTTGTCGTCAGGCCGCCGCAGTGGGTGGCGGGAAAGAAGTTTCCCGTGGTGCTTCTTATCCATGGCGGCCCACAAGGAGCGTGGCTCGACAGCTGGCACTCGCGCTGGAACTACCAGCTAATGGCTGCACCGGGTTTTGGTGTGGTAGTCTTGAATCCGCGCGGCTCAACCGGATACGGACAGAAGTTCGTAAATGGGGTGTCGCAGGATTGGGGTGGAAAAGTGTACGACGACCTCATGCTCGGCCTCGATGCCGCGCTCGGCCGGTTCAACTGGCTCGACTCCACTCGCATGGGCGCGGCCGGCGGATCGTTCGGCGGATACATGGTGAACTGGATCGCCGGCCACTCCGATCGTTTTGACGCATTGGTGTCACATGCCGGAGTTTTTAATCTGGAGCACATGTACGGTGCGACCGAGGAGCTGTGGTTCGTCGAAAAGGAGTTCAACGGACCGTACTGGCAAGGTGCGGCGATGTCGGATCAGTATCGCAAGTACTCGCCGCATCTCTTCGCGGGCAATTTCAGGACGCCGACGCTCGTGCTCCACGGCGAGCTGGACTACCGGGTGCCGTACACGGAGGGGTTGTCGTTATTCACTGCGCTCAGGCGCCAGAATGTGCCGAGCCGGCTGGTGATGTACCCGGACGAAGGACACTGGATAATGAAACCGCAGAACCAACGGCTGTGGTGGAACGAGCTGCAGGGATGGTTGACGACGTATTTGGGAAAACCGGCGATGTAGATCAGTTACTGACCACTGATCACCGAGACTCAGACTGTCGATCAAGGGGTCAGAGTCGTTGAAGAGCCAATCCCTTGAGCCGCCATGGCCTGCGATCTTCAACGACTCTGACCTCTTGATCCGCGGTGGCACTGCCAGTCTAAGTGCCAGTAGCAGTATCAGGGGCCAATAACTGTGTTAAGAGTGGGGCGCTGGACAAGTCATTCAGACGGTCGCAATTTTCCGCGCCCACTTGGCTGTGCCTCTCGCGCGACGTGGTTATGGAAAGACAGCAACACAAATGGCATAGCCCTGCGCTGGGCCGCGAAATGGAGATGCGAGTTTACGGTCATTCGGGTGCTCGCGTGCTGGTCTTTCCGACCTCCATGGGACGGTTTTGGGATTGGGAAGATCGTGGAATGATCGACGCGCTCGCCGGCCACCTGCAGAACGGTTGGATCCAGATGTATTGCGTGGACAGCGTGGATACCGAAAGCTGGTACAACAAACATGTCCACCCAAGTCTGCGAGCAGAACGCCACGCTCAGTACGACCGCTACATCGCCGACGAGGTACTGCCTTTCAGCGCTTCACGGAATTCCCAGCCGTTCGTGATCGCGACCGGCGCCAGTTTTGGCGCCTATCACGCGATCGCTTTCGGATTTCGGCATCCGAATCGCGTGGGACGAGTGCTGGGCATGAGCGGACTGTACGATATCCGCCAACTCACCGACGGCTATTCCGATGAGGCGGTGTACTTCGGCAATCCCTTCGACTCCATCGCCAACGAGCACGACCCCGCGCGCATTCAAGCGCTCCAACGCATGGATATCATTCTCGCCATAGGCCAGGACGATCCTGCCAGCCAGAACAATCGTGCTCTATCCGAACGCCTCTGGGATCGCGGCATCGGCAATGCCCTCCGCATCTGGGATGGCTGGGCACACGACTGGCCCTACTGGCAGAAGATGATACGGTTGTATATCGGAGGACATGACTGAAAACGGGGAGTGGGGGGGGGGGGG
>JACDCM010000013.1 GCA_013817545.1 Gemmatimonadaceae bacterium
GGCATAGGTTCAGGCAATCGCACATCGTGAATCGATTCCTGAGATACAAGGAGACACCAATGAGCATTCACGAACTTTTCGCTTACCTGCACGTCAGGGGTGCCGCGGAAGCAATCACATTCTATACAAAGGCATTCGGCGCAAAGGAGACGTTGCGCCTAACCGAGCCAAGCGGCCGTATCGGACACGCCGAGCTGGATTTTGATGGCAAGACACTGATGCTGGCGGACGAATATCCCGAATACAACATCAATGGCCCGCTTACAATTGGCGCGACGACCGTCACACTGCATATCCACGTCGACAATGCGGACGCTGTAATCCAGAACGCGGTAGCCGCCGGCGCGACACTCGAGCGGGAAGCCAGGGACGAGTTCTATGGAGAGCGTTCGGGCAGCGTGCGAGACCCTTTTGGACACGGGTGGTCTATCGGGCACAACATAGAGGATGTATCACCGGACGAAATGCAGAGACGGTATGACGAGGCAATGAAGGGCAGCTGAGATTGCGACGCCAGCGAATCCTGGTTTCCCACGAATCCGCGCGCATTCCTTAGAGGAAAAGCGCTTCACAGCGTGCTGAAGGATTCAGCTGTAGCGCCGAGATGATAATTCCGGTAACGCCGGCACGCTCGCCAACGTCACACTCTTGCAGACGCACTTTACCGTCCACAAATTAGCCACGAAATCGAGTTGCTAATGTTCGAAGGTTATGCGGATGCTTCGGGTGCGAGCGTAGCAAAGTCATCGCGAGAACACGCAGTGTTCGAAGCAATCTGCTCCCTCAATGTTGCCCACCGCGTTACAGCGGGTTCGATACTGATGAAGAAAAAACTACGCGACGAGTGGCCTCGCCTAGTTTCTCGCATGCTCAGCTCTCGCTCAAGCACAAACAAGGGGATTGCCGTGGAAGTCTTCGACACTCGCCCATCTGACGGAAGTCAGGAAGCCTCGCTCGCTCTTGGCGAGCGAATGCTCGGCGGCGGTGGCCAGATGGGACTGCTCATGCGTGCCTTTGACTGGTCCGCGACGCCGGTGGGTCCGATCGAAGGGTGGCCTCAAAGCCTCCGGACCACGGTTGAGATTCTGCTCACCTCGCGCTTCCCTATGTTTCTGTGGTGGGGTCCGGAGCTCGTCCAGTTTTACAACGATGGCTACCGTCCCAGTCTGGGCTATGACCGCCACCCCGCTGCGCTCGGCGCAAGGGGACGCGAGTTCTGGGCGGAGATCTGGCCAACTATTGGGCCCCAGATTGACGCGGTAATGGCGGGTGAATCAACCTGGCACGAGGATCATTTCGTTCCCATCAATCGCAACGGCCGCTTCGAGGAAGTCTACTGGACCTACGGCTACAGTCCGGTTCGGGATAACACCGGCCGGATTGGCGGCGTACTGGCCATAGTTCAGGAGACGACATCCCGCGTCGAGGCCTTGCGCAAGGTCAAAGTCAGCGAGGCGCGCCTTGCCGACCTTTTCCGGCAGGCCCCCGCATTGATCTGCGTGCTGCGTGGCCCCGAACATGTGTTCGAGATCGCCAACGAAGCGTTCATTCAATTCGTCGGCTCCCGAACCGTTCTCGGCCGGCCGGTTCGCGAGGTCCTTCCGGATGCCGAAGGACAGGGATTCTTCGAGTTGCTCGACAGAGTAATCGAGACCGGAGAGACCTTCCTGGGAACCGAGATGCCGCTCACGTTGCTCCGGCCGCATGACTCAGTGCCTGAGGCGCGATTCGTCACTTTCATCTATCGAGCCCTGGTGGAGGCCGATGGATCCCACTCCGGCGTTTTCGTACATGGTGTCGACGTTACTGACCAGGTACGCGCCCGAGAGGCCCTGGAGGCGGCGAACCGCAACGCTGAGGAAGCGCGGCGCAGAGCCGAGGAAGCGAACATCGTGAAGACCCGGTTCGTCGCGTCGATGAGTCATGAGCTGCGAACGCCGCTCAATGCAATCGGCGGCTATGCGCAACTGCTCGAGATGGGTATTCGCGGGCCCATCACTGAAGCCCAGCGAGAAGACATCGCGCGCATTCAGCATGCCCAGAAGCACCTGCTCGGCCTCATAAACTCCGTCCTCAGTTTTGCGAGACTGGAGAGCGGTGGCCTGCAGTACGAAATAGAGAACGTTCGGGTTGGCGTGAGTCTGGCGGAAGCCATGGACCTCGTTATTCCGCAGCTGCGGGACGAGGGCATTGAGTATCACGGTGCGTATTGTGACTCGGATTCGGACCAGCGTCCCCTCATGGTTCAGGCGGACGCTGAGAAAATGCGGCAGATTCTTGTCAATCTGCTCACCAACGCCGGCAAGTTCACACCGCGGGGTGGTAGCGTGACGCTCACATGCGAAGCCGTTGAAGAAGGCCGGCCTCCTGGCGTAGTTGCAATACGCGTAGTGGACACGGGTGTAGGCATCGCGAAAGACAAGCTTGAAAATATCTTCGAGCCTTTCATGCAGATCGGCCGGGCTCAGACTTCAACTTATGAAGGAGTAGGGCTCGGACTCGCCATAAGCCGAGATCTCGCCCGCGCTATGGGTGGCAACCTCACTGTCGAAAGTGAGGTTGGGGTCGGCTCGATCTTTACGCTTACTTTGCCGCGCGCCTGAGATCCCCGATTTAATGTGAGCGCCTGACAAAGGTCCCGCGAACCGAGCGATGCGTCGTCTCAAAGGACGTGATCCAACCGCTGTCATTCCCGTTGAGAGTGCGAAGCTTTCTGGCCGAAGGAAGCTCTCGTTAGTGGGAACGATGTTCGGGCCAGGCTTCGCGCGCCCGGAAACAACTCACGAGCACCAGATCGATCGTATCGTACACTAGATCGCCAAGTGTCGCGCGAGAGGTGAGAAGACCTGCGTGCGAACAGTTGCGTCAAACGCGGCTCGAATAGCACGCACAGCTACGACCATGGGCCTCTCGCTCGAAGGCCTTACTTTCATGGCAAGCGGAGAGCCCATGACAGGCGCAAAGCGACACGTCATCGATGCCTCCGGTGCGACGAACGACAGTGCAATACGGCTTCGAGCCGGGCGGAGTCTGGGTCGGTCAGGGATGCCCGAGACCGCTGCACACCGACGAGATGCACGTGAGTCTCAATACGCTTGCCCTCATCCAGAGTCCGCGGCTTGTGGCATACGGCGACGCAACGGTCCAACCGCTGTTGTGCACGACGCTGCACTCATCGGCGTCCCGCTTCCTGTTGAACGCGGAGAACGGTGACTACGCGCGGTTGACCGAAAGGGACTGCGGCTGCGTCATGTAGCGAGCCGGATTCACGCTACACATCCACGGGGTTCGCAGCTACGAGAAATTCACCAGCGAGGGTCTGAACTTTCCAATCGGCGACCTTACCGAGATCATCGAGAGCCGGTTGCCCGCCGAGTTTGGCGGCGGTCCCTTTTCACATTCAAAGAGTGCCGCCCAAAACAAGCGCACGCGGCAAGACGCTCGCAATACATCTATCAGTTGGCAAGGAAAGTTGACCGGCCGGCACAGAGCCGAGATTGCTTCGGACACTGCGTGTTCTCGCAAATACGAGGTGTGCAACCCCGCACCTGAAGTCATTGCGAGCCGCGCAACGGCGAAGCAATCTCATCGCCGGTCTTCGAGCCGAGGGCGGCATCGTGCCGCCTCGTCACACTGCGCGGCCAGTTCGTCCCGGGGCGCTGTTTCCGAGGCAGCACCAGTGACATCGTCATTCAATGTCGGGTGTTATGGTTCAACGTTCTCGCGGATTGAGTCTGAATGACGAATGCATGCAAAAGTTGCTGCACCGAATTCTGATTTTGCTCACTACTATTTAGAAATGCCCTCTATCCAGAATGAGGAGCGCGCATCAGATACGAAGCGTGCTCACACACTCGTACGGTGGGGCGCGATCTTCGCCGTGTGGACGCTGCTGGCGCTGCTGTCGGCGGTGCAAAGCTTCATGTATCGCGTGCATGCGGGCAGGGAGGTTGAGTGGGGGCCCGTTCTGGCAGACCGGCTGGGCGACTGGTACACCTGCGCCCTCTTCACGCCGGCGTATTTCTGGCTGGTTCGTCGCTATCCACTGGACCGTCGGCAGTGGCCTCGCAGCGTCGCGGTGCTCCTCGGAGCGACAAGCGTATTCGTCGTCATCAAGTACGCGCTATACGCGCAGCTGGGGGTGTGGACGAGCCCCTGGCTGAACCCTGGTCCTGCGCCCTGGGCATTCGAGGACAGGTTTCGTGCATCGCTCGCAGGCAGCTACATCAGCGAAAGCATCGCATTCTGGTGCCTGATCGGAGTCGTGTGCGCCGCGGAGTTTTATCGCCGCGCGCGCGAGCGCGAACTGCAGGCCGTGCGCCTCAGAGCGGAGCTGACGGAAGCCCGGCTTGACGCGCTTGCCGCGCAGCTTCGTCCGCATTTCCTGTTCAATGCACTGCATGGCGTGTCAGCGCTCATGCACCGCGACGTGAACGCTGCCGACGCAATGCTCGCGAATCTTGCGGATCTGCTGCGGCGCACGCTTCGCCCCTCGAGAGAAGGGGACCGTCACGAAGTGCGATTGGCCGAGGAGATCGAGACCTTGCGATTGTATATCGCCGTGATCGAGGAGCGCTTCAGGGATCGGCTTACCGTCGGCATCGATGTGCCCGACGCGCTCAACCGTGCCATGGTGCCGCACTTCATGTTGCAGCCACTTGTTGAGAACGCGCTCGAGCACGGTATCGCTCGGCGCGCTGGTCCCGGCCGAGTCGACGTGTCCGCCGAACGCGTGAATGGGACGCTCCGGCTCACGGTGAGCGACGACGGTCCGGGCCTTTCCGGGGGAGAGGGCGACTCTGTACGCGATGGCGTAGGTCTATCGAATACCAAACGGCGATTGCGCGAGCTGTACGGCGATCGCCAGGACCTCGCCGTTGAAGCCGGAACGTCCGGATCGGGGCTTCGAGTGTCCGTCAGCATTCCATACCGGCAAGCGCTCGCGTGATACCGCGCCGAACAGGCGTGCGTGCAGTCATAGCCGACGACGAGCCGCTCGCGCGCGAGCGGCTACGTGTGCTTCTGACGGAGCGCGGAGGTATCGAAGTGGTGGCCGAGTGCGCGACAGGAGAAGAAGCGGTCACCGCCGTCGAGCGTGACGCGCCAGATCTTCTCTTTCTCGACGTCCAGATGCCCGAACTGGATGGTTTCGGCGCGCTGGAGATACTTGGCGAGACGTTGGAGCCGCAGCGGATGCCGCATGTCGTCTTCGTTACCGCGTACGATGACTACGCATTGCGCGCATTCGATGTGAATGCGGTCGATTATCTCCTCAAGCCGTTCGATCGCGCGCGCTTCGAGACCGCGGTCACGCGCGCGCTTGCACGCCTGGAGGAAGATCGCCGCGTGCCTGGCGACGCGGAGCCACACAGCGAGCTGCGCGCACTCCTGTCGCAGCTACGAGCAGAGCGTGAGTTAATGCGAGATGCCCCGCGGGACTCGCCGCGCACGACTCCAGCGCGCTTTGTTGTTCGCACTGGAGGAAAGCTGCATCTGGTCCGGGCTGACGACGTGGATTGGATCGACGCTGAGGGCAACTACGTTCGCCTGCACGTGGGCGGCAAATCGCACCTGGTGCGGGACAAGATGAAAGCAGTCGAAGCGCGCCTGGATCCCGCCAAATTCATGCGCGTGCACCGCTCAGCCATCGTGAACGTAGACCGCATTGCAACCCTGGAACCATACTTCCATGGCGAGTATATCGTGACAATGCGCGACGGCGCTCGCGTCACATCGAGCCGCACGCACAGCGCTCGCCTGCGAAAACTGCTGGGCTAAGCTTCCCAACCATCCGTGGGTGAGTAGCCCCCGAACACCGGGCACCGATGCAGTACCAACCGCACGCCGGGCACCGCGCAGTACCAACCGCACACCGGGCACCGAACACCGCGCAGTACCAAACCGAACACCGGGCACCGAACACCGAGCAAGTCGTCACCCGGCCAGGCCGACTCGTCACAAGGTCATTGGCGAGCACGGCGCCCCGACACAAGCTTCCAGTCAATCAAGCGATCACACGAGCTCCCGTCTTGTCCGCCGCGTGCGATTTACAGAGTTCGCACGGCTTATCCCGGCACGCTTTCCGGAGGATTCAACTGATGTCACATCGATCAACTCGCACTCTCGCATTCCTCGCCGCCGCGATAGCGACACTCGTAATCGTCGTGCGAGAAACCCCAACGGCCGTTGCCGCCCCGCCTGATCCGCTGCTCGCCTCCTCGCCCTTCACCGACTCCACCCTTCGCGCCGAAGTCGCAGCCCTGAACACCGCGATGGTCGCTGCATTCAACAGGGACCCGGCTACTGTCGCACCCTTCTACGCCGATAGCGCTCGCATCGTCGGCCCGAAGCGCCAAACGGTGAAGGGCCGTGCCGCAATCGACCGGTACTGGGCCAACATCAGGAAGCCCGCGACATGGACTCTCGAAGTTGTACAAGTGGGCGGCAGTCGCGCCGAAGCGTACCAGATCGGAGTGTCGAGCCTCACTTCTACGAGCTCAGACGGGAGGCAAGGCACCTACGTCTGCGATTTCGTGGTGATCTGGAAGCGGCAAGCGGATGGGACTCTCCGAATCGTTCTGGACCTGTATAACTGATCACGATTTCATGCCTCTCCTCGTGATGTATTCCCACGTCTTCAGCTGCGGCGGTCCGTTGCGGAGCGGCCGAAGGGCTGCCCTGCTCCTCCCTCTCGCCACCGTCGCCTGCGCCGGCTTCTCCCGCGAAGTGCAGCCACAGAGCTCGCGAGTTGCTGTTACGGCCGCTACGATCGATACGAAACAGCTCGAGCAACTCATAGACAGCGCGATGGCATCGGGAATGGTTGCTGAACACATCCCTGGCGCCGCATTTGTGCTCGTGCGGGATGGACGCATCGTCCTGGCGAAGGGGTACGGATTCGCTGACCGTGAAGCTAGCCGGCGCGTTGAGCCGGACTCCACCGTGTGGCCGTTCGCATCCATCACCAAGGTGATCACCGCTACCGCGGTAGTACAGCTGGCCGATCGCGGAAAGCTGGATCTGGATGCGAACGTGAATCGCTACCTCCGTGCGCTCCAGGTTCCCGCCACGTATGCGCAGCCAGTGACCACAGCTCAGCTTCTCACGCACACGGCCGGTTTTGACGAGCTGCGAGGCCGCCTCACGGAATCCGCGAGCGACATCAGACCACTTGCCGAATTCCTGCGCGGCAAACTGATTCGCATTCGTCCGCCAGGCACGATGACTTCGTACTCCAGCTTCGGGATGGCACTCGCTGGAGTCGTTGTGGAGGACGTCAGCGGCGTCTCGTACGACGAATATCTCCGTCGCAACATCTTCATGCCGCTCGGCATGCGATCCGCACGCATCATGTCCCACGCTGGGACTCAGGCGGGCCTGGCGGCCGGATACGAATACGGAGATAGCGCAGTACGGCGAGTCCCGTACGAGTGGTACCACTCTACGCCCAGCTCCTCCTTCGCCTCCACGGCCACCGACATGGCCAGGTTCATGATCGCGCAGCTCGAGGGAGGCGCGTTCAACGGCAAGCGCATCGTCAGCCAGCGCGCAATGCGCGATATGCAGACGCAACACGCGACAATGCATGCGCTCATTCCGGGGTGGGGCTTTGGCTGGCAGATCCGAGACAGCAACGGGCAGCGAGTGCTGGAGCATGGCGGCGACATCGGAGGCTTCAGCTCCCTCGTGACGCTGCTGCCCGATGCGCGAACCGGTTTTCTGATCGTTGGGCACCGGGAAGGCGCGAACCTGCGCTTCGACGTGAAGCAAGCGGTGCTGGATCGTTACTTCCCCGATATTCGGACTCTTGTAATGCCGAAACCCGACTCCAGCAAAGCAGCGCGACTCGCTGGCTTCGCGGGCACCTACCGCGCTAATGTTTACTGCCACAGCTGTCCCGACTCGCTTCAGCGTACTCAGGACTTCGTCGTGACTGCCAATGCCGATGGAACACTTGGTGCGTTCGACACCCGCTGGATCGAGGTGGCGCCGCTCTTCTTCCGCGACAGCACCGCGAAGCGGCGCTTCGGATTGGCTGCGGACTCGACAGGACGCATCACCGCGCTAACGGTTGGATCATGGCAGGTGCTGGAGAGGATTCGGTGAGTACATCCTGTCACCGAGTGATGTTATCCCGGCACGCCACCACTTCGGGCGATGAGGTAGCATGACACGCTCAATGCTTCTGCTGCTGGTATTTGTAGTGAACACTGCCGCGACCAGCGCTCAGAGCGCGTCGGACAGCGCAGGAATTCGCCGAGCCGCCGTCGACTATATAGAGGGCTGGTATGCGGGAGATGCGGCTCGCATGGAGACCGCATTGCATCCGGAGCTGGCCAAGCGGATCGTGAGCACCGACTCGACCTCATCCCAAAGCCGGATACAGCAGATGAGCGCCATGAGCCTGGTGCAAGGCACGAGAAGCGGCGGGGGAAAGCGGACGCCAAGGGAACAGCAGCACAAGGATGTATCGATTCTCGACATCTATCGTGGTGCGGCAAGCGCGAAGGTTGTCGCGTCTGACTGGATCGACTATCTGCATCTCGCCAGGTGGAACGGGCGGTGGGTTATAGTAAACGTGTTGTGGGAACTGACGCCTCCACGAGCTGAGCGCTGATCGGCGCGCACGCGATCAAAATCTTCTCACCCGCCGTGTGTGAGCCCACAGTGCAAAGCGTAGCCATCCCCACAGTATTCGCGCGCCATTGTGTTGTCGTTGGCATGATGCTGCTTGCGGCAGCGGTGTCTGGTGGCTCGCAGCAGTTGGCGCCACCCGAGTATCTCAGAACGGTACAGGAGGCCCAGGCTCGCTTCTCCGCGGGAGAATGGAAGGCCGCCAGCGAGGCGTTTGGTCGCGCCGTCGCTGCTAACCCTCACGTCGCCGGATCATGGTTCATGCTCGGTCTTGCGAGGTTGAACGGCGGAGATGCGCGAGGTGCCGTCGTCGCTCTGAAGAAGTCGCTCGAGCTTGGAGCCGACCAGCCGCGCCGAGTGGCTGTTGCGCTCGCGCGCGCGCAGGCTGCAGCGGGTGACAACGCGTCGGCTCTTGAAGCACTGGAACGCGGCATTGCGCTTGGTTACCGGGAACGTCGCGCATTGTGGGAGGATGCGGGGTTCGCGATGCTCCGCTCGGACGAGCGCTTCCGTGCGAGATTCGAGCGACTCGCGGCAGCAGGCGACGTCGCCAGGTTGCCACGCGAAGCGGGCTGGCGCTGGGACCTGAACTTCCTGGTGGAGGAGGTGGAGCGGATACGCTTCAACGCGTTCCGGAAGATTTCTCCCACTGACTTCCGGAGTCAGGTTGATCAGCTCGCGTCCGCCGTGCCGCGGCTATCCGACGAAGCAATCACCGTTGGTGTCATGCGCCTGATGAGGAGCCTTGGTGACGCACACACGAACGCCAGCCCGGAAGCTGTGCCGAAGTGGACGAAGACGTTGCCCGTCCACTTCCAGCTCTTCGATGACGGCCTGTACATCACGGCCGCGGACTCGGCGAGTGCAAACGTCGTGGGGGCGGAAGTTCTGGAGGTTGCCGGCCGGCCGATCAAAACGGTTCTGACACTGCTGGATTCCGTGACGGCGGACGACAACGCGCGCACCAATATTCGAAATGGGCCGCGATACCTGCGCTACCCTCAGGTGTTGCATGGCCTTGGCGTGCTGCCAAACGGGGAGCGGCTGCCCGTCACTATTCGCGACGCGAATGGCGGAAGGCGGAAGGTGCTTCTCGAGACTGCGCCAAATGATCCGGCCTTCAACCGGATCGCCGCTCACCCGAAATGGATTCATGCGATCAACGCCACACCGGGAAAGCTTCCGGTAGGCTTTCGAGATCGCCGGACGCCGTATTGGTTCGAGTATCTGCCCGAAACGAAGCTGATGTACTTTCAGTTCAATAGCGTGGTGAATGCACAAGGCGAGTCACTCGCGAATTTCATGCGTCGTTTGTTCGTCGCCATTGATAGTACCGCGGCTGAAGCGCTCGTAATCGACTTGCGCTGGAACAACGGCGGAAACACCCTGCTGCTCCCGCCCCTTATCCAGGGTATAGTGGAACGGCCGCGCCTCAATCAGCGCGGAAAGCTCTTCGGGATCACTGGTCCGTACACCTTCTCCGCGGGAATGAACGCGGCAACGATGCTGGATCGCCACACGCGGGTGATGCTGGTGGGTGAGCCCACGGTATCGAGCCCGAATTTCGTTGGGGAGAGTAACTCCGTCGTTCTTCCGTGGAGCGGTATTTCCCTCAGCATCTCGGATTACTTCTGGCAGACTTCCTGGCCGACGGACTATCGCACGACACTCGCGCCGGAGCTTTACGCGCCTCTCACGTTTCGCGCGTTCCTCGCGAAACGGGATCCTGCCATGGAAGCGATCGCGGCGGTACGCGGGGGTGAGCCGGTGGTTCCGTGAGGAGTCGCGCAGCGTTGCTGGGAGCATTGCTCAGCTTCGCCGCATGTCGACCGGCTGCAGAGGCGGTAGACTCGAGCGATGCGAGCGCGGGCCGAGTCTCGCGATCCAGCGATTCGGCGTCGCTGGCAGACTCGGTGATCGTGCTGTCAGGTGCATCTGAGAAGGACGTCGAGGGAGTAGCGTTCAGTCCTGACGGCAACGTGCTCGCGACGGCCGACAACGGCGGGCGAGTGGTATTGTGGGACTGGCGAAGCGGCCGTGTGCAGCGGCGATTCCCGGGCCGGAACTTCACGGAGGTGCGCTTCAGTCCGGATGGCCAATTCCTCGCCGCGGGTGGCTTCGACAGTCTCGTTCGCATCTGGCGACTGGAGAGTGGTGAGGAGGTCCATCGGCTCAGGCAGCCAGCCGAGATCGAGGCGATTAGCTACAGTCCGGACGGACGCTTGTTGGCGGCGGGGGGCGCTGACCGCGTCATCCACTTGTGGGATGCTGGCGACGGGCGCAAAGTGCGAACGCTTGCAGGACATACGGACGCCGTGTACAGTGTGTCATTCAGCGCCGACGGCCGGCGTCTCGCTTCCGGTAGTCGTGATCGATCTCTTCGGATCTGGAATGTTGAGGATGGGCGCTCCTCCGCGGTCTTGTCAGGCCATGACGACAGCATTTACGCGGTCGCGTTCAGCTCCGATGGCCGGTGGATCGCGACGGGGTGCCGGGACGGGACGATACGCTTGTGGGACGCGTCGAGTGGCTCCGTGTTGCGCAAGTTTGTCGGACACACCAACTCAGTGCACGGTGTCGCCCTTTCACCGAATGGGAGACTGCTCGCCGGCGCGAGCTTTGACTCGACAGCTAGCGTGTGGGATGCGGGGACGGGTGCCCTCATGAAAGTCTTGCGCGGACACGGACGGGACGTGAATGACATCGCGTTCAGTGCTGACGGTCGGTGGGTCGCCACGGTAAGCGATGATCGAACGGCGAGGGTCTGGCTGACACCGTGACCTTGGAGTTGTCGGCCCGTTGGCACGATCCTCGTTTAGCTTGCCAGCGAGCGTGCAACCAGCTGTCGAGGTAGAAGTCGTTGACTTGCTGATCGGAGAGCCCGCGGCTCAGGGCGCCAGGGGCGCGATTCATGAGGGATCCTCTATAGACTCGCTCCGGCCGCACGCCGGGCGTTCTGACGGCACGCTCCTGACGTTGAGCGCCGGTGGCAGACCCGGCACCTTCCGCGTGGAGCTGCGAAAGCCAGGTTATCGCGACTGGTCCCGAAATGGCGTGACGGCACGCGGCGGCGACTGCGGCGTGCGAACGACCCAGGTGCGCGCCGAACTGCAACCCGCGCCTTAGGCGACAGACGCCGGGTTGACTCCGCGTCGAGAGTAACGCTGTCGGCAGCGTACTGGACCATTCGTGGACAGGGACCACATACTCACCGCCGGCATGTCTAAACGAACAGTCGCGGTCCTGTCGCTCGTTCTCGTGATGACTATCTGGGGCAGTTCTTTCGCTATCACGAAAACTTCCCTTTCGACGATACCGCCCGTCCTTCTCGCGCTGCTTCGTTTTGCTGTCGCGTCAGTTCTGCTTCTCCCCATAGCTCAACTTCGAGGAGGAACGGCGAGGCTCCAGCGACCGATAGCGTGGTCCACTATCACGTTGATGGGATTGACCGGCGTGACATTGTATTACATCGGGTACAATGTGTCACTGTACTACATCTCTGCCTCTCAAGCAGTGTTGCTTCAGAGCGCAATTCCCGCAGTCACAGCGTTTCTCGCGTTCGTTTTTCTCAGAGAACGACTCTCCGCGAAGCGTGTTGCCGGGATCGGCATTTCACTGATCGGAGTTGCGCTCGTCATGATCGCTGCCGCTCCGGCCGGAGGTGCGTCCCACACGCTGTTGGGGAATGTTCTGATGGCGGGTACCACGA
The DNA here is from genome assembly GCA_013817545.1 of Gemmatimonadaceae bacterium. GTDB lineage: Bacteria > Gemmatimonadota > Gemmatimonadetes > Gemmatimonadales > Gemmatimonadaceae > JACMME01. The sequence continues at coordinate 12,344 of JACDCM010000013.1, forward strand.
TCCTGTGGGCAGCGTACACGATCCTCGCCAAACGACTTGCCGCCAGCGACCAGCTAGTTGTGACAGCCTATTCCACCGTGGCCGGCACGGTGATGCTGGCGCCGATCGCAGTGTGGGAAGTTCTGCCCAAGCCGGTTCCTGCCTTTTCGGCAAATGACTGGATCAGCGTACTGTATCTGGGAGCGATTTCAACAGCCGGGGGATACTGGCTATATAATCGCTCGCTGCAGCAGCTGCAGGCGAGCCAGACCTCAGCCTTCATCAACCTGATGCCGGTTGTCGGAATAGCGACCGCCGTGATTTTTCTTGGCGAGACGCTCGTTCTCTGGCAAATCGCGGGTGCAGCGTTCGTACTCATAGGTACATGGCTATCAACATGAACGACATTATCTTCTGTCACGCTCGCCATTTCATTGTCGCGGGAAGCGCGGCGGCATTGCTGGGTGCATCCTGCAGTGGACCGCCCGCAACGCTGCCGTCAAGCGATATAGTCTCGTACGATGTTGGCGTGCGTCCGCGTGAGGTCGCCATAGCCGATCTCGATGGCGACGGGCGTCTCGATGTGGTCGTCGCCAACTCCGGCGATTCCAGCCTGACACTCCTTCTCGGGATCGGGGATGGCCGGCTTCGCCGTTCGGCCGCACCGGTTTCAGCTGGTCTGGAGCCGGCAGATGTCGATGCGGCTGACATCGACAAGGATGGCGACGTGGACCTGATCGTGGCGAACCACGAGACCTCGCGAATCACCGTACTGTTGAACGACGGTAAGGCGCGCTTCGCTCCAGCCGCTGGCTCCCCCGTCGAAACCGGCGCGCGTCCGCACGTGCATGGTCTCGCGATGGGAGATTTTGACGGCGACGGATGGGTCGACGTCGCGGTCGAGTCAGCTGATACGAAAGAGGTGCGTGTTCTCCGCGGTGGTGCGGGAGGATTCGGTGCGGTTACCGCAATCTCCGCCGGCACCATGCCGTACTCGCGCCTGGGCTCCGCCGATGTGAGCGGAGACGGTCGCGCCGACGTGCTGGTACCTGGCCACGGCGACAACACTGTACGCGCCATTCAACGCCAGGGCGCCAGCCTCGCTTTGTCAGCATGGACAATACGAACAACCGCCAAGCCGTGGATGGTTGTCGGTGACGACGTCAATGGCGATAAGCGCACGGACATAGTTGTCGCAGAGACGGACGCAGTCAGCATTTGGCTGAGCGGGCGCGACGGTTTTGTCGCCGCCCCGGGCTCGCCCTACAATATCGTGGGTGCAACCGAAGTCGCGACAGGCGACATCGATGGCGACGGCGTTACGGAAGTCGTCGTGGGTCCGTGGGATGGCGATGAGATCACGGTGTTCACCGGAAAGACGCTCGCCATGCGGAAACTTCGTGCATGTGAGCGGCCCGTCGGACTCGCAATCGCTGACCTTGATGGAGACCGACGTGGTGAGATCGTTGCAACGTGCTCCACCCAGAATCGCATCGTAGTGGTGACGTCGCCGTGAGAGGCGTTGAGTGGCGTGCTGCCGCCTAGCGCCCCTTCACGGCCTCGGCGGTTGCGAGCGTCAACACCTCTACAGCTAGTGTGAACGTCCGCTGCTCGTCCGGACGCAGAGCACCGATCCCGATCATTTGACGGGTGATCTCATCGCCGCGCTCATTGCGGATCGATAGTATCACCGAATACTCCCACGGCTCACCGGCGGGCGGGTGGTGAATCGTGCCTTCGACGCGCAACGCTGTAGAGCCTTGCCGTGCGCGCTGCGACCCGTGCGCATCGAATCGCAAGCTGTGCCCGCAGAGCGGACAGATGCTGGCGCTCTGAAGGATTGTCGCTCTGCAGTGCGGACAGGTGCGCGATTTTCCCGCAGCACCCTGAGCCGCGCTGATCATAGAGCGGAGTCAGTCACCATCTTTATCCTGGATTCTGACTGCTGCTCGGCCTCCCAACCAAATGCCACCTGGCCGCGCATGCGCGATCCAGCGGCTACGGTAAGCGAGCCCGCCTTGAGATCGCCATTGAGCACGCCAGTCTCGAGTAGCTCCACGCGCGAAGCCCCCTCGATGTTGCCTTCCAGTTCGCCACCGATAATTACCGCTCTGGCGCGCACCCCTCCGGTTACTTTCGCGCCCGGTTCGATGGTGAGATCCCCCTCGACGCTTACGTCGCCCTTGAAGCGGCCAGCGAGGCGAACGTGCCCCGATCCTTCGATCTTGCCCTCAATGGTCAGGTCGGCTGCGATGAGAGACTCTTTCGAGTCGCGCTCCTTGGAGCGAGCCGGCAGATCGTGTGAGCGAGTCGGCTGCTCGTGGCCCGACGAGAAGGCAGGTTGCCTTTCTTCTTCCTTCCTGGGGGCGAGATCCTGCGTTGGGCTCGCCTCTTTTCTGGGGGAGGTTTGTTCTTTCCAGATTGCCATTGTCGAACTCCTGATTTATGCGCGGACAGCGGTTTGCGGACACCTTGCGCCAGCGGATAGCGGCGCTGTCGAACCGCTGCGAGGCTGATCCAGCGGCAGTTAAACGCCTGAATCCGCTGCTGGTGCTGTGGTAACCGCAAGATGGGGGCTCAAAAGATGGGGTTCCAGGAAGAACTTCATGACTTGGCTTTTGCTTGCATCGTGCGAAGGGTGCATCGCGGCGTAGATTCAGCATCATTCGGCGTCATGTTTATCTCAGACTCTCCGAGTTACCTGACACACGTTCACATGCCAGATCACATTACCGAGAGACCCATTGGAAGCATCGAGCAAACGCAGCGTGCAGCAGCAGAGAATCCGGCGCCGGATGTCGGCTGATCGCCACTCTGAGCTCGCCATTGCCGAGGTGGTACCGAGGTCATGAGAACTTCGAGCCTCGAGCAGCCGCACACCCGGCTCATCGAGCGCGAGGCGCAATACTACGACGACAGAGCGCACGGACTGCTCGAAGTACTCGCCGATGGCGCGCCGAGCACGCTGGCGCAGGTGCGCTCCTGGCACCCAGCGTTCGCAGAGGCTTCGGACGAAAGGATTCAATCAGCGGCGACCACGGGGCAGTTCACCCAGGATGATGCGCGGCTGGTGTATGCTCGCGAACACGGCTTCGCGAGCTGGGAACTCCTCGCCGAACATCTGCGGCGTCTTGAGGCTGGTGAGATTGAAGAGCCGTTCGTCAAACTGATCGAGGCCGGAAAGGCGGGCGATTGGGCAAGTGTCACATCCATTCTGAGCGCCCATCCTGAGTTCGTGCATGCTCGCGGCACCAACGGCAACACACTACTCAATCTCGCGTGCAGCCTGGTTGAGTGCGTCGCGCCCGACGCTTCAGCCGGGAACGCGGATGAAGGCCGTCTCGGTGCGGTGCGGCTGCTCCTCAGCGCGGGAGCGAACCCGAACCAGGGGAACGACCGTGGCTGGACACCTCTTCATCAAGCCGGCTACAGGAACGACCCGGAGATGGTAGCGCTACTTCTCGATGGCGGCGCGCGGTTCGACGTCGAAGCGCACGGCGCGGGCGGCACACCGCTCGCCGTCGCGCTCTTCTGGGGACATCGTGAAGCGTCGGATCTTCTGGCCCGCTCAGGCATTGTGCCGCGCAATCTCCGCGTCGCCGCCGGCCTGGGGCGCACGGACCTGATCGAAGAATGCTTCACACCGGACGGACGTCTGACTGCAGCAGCTCGCTCGGCACGCGGCTTCTACCGCCCGCACAGCGGCTTCCCATTCTGGAAACCGTCGGATGATTCGCAAGAGGTGATCGACGAAGCGCTGGTCTGGGCAGCGAAAAGTGATCGAGTCGAAGTCATGCCGCTCCTCGTCGAGCGTGGCGCGAACATCGCCGCCGATCTGTATCGGGGCACTCCCTTGCTCTGGGCTGCGGGCAATGGGCGGGTCCGCGCGGTGACCTGGCTTCTCCAACACGGAGTGGATGTGAACAGTCGCGCAACGTTCGGCGGGATGTCGCACGGCAAGGATGTAACCGCGCTGCATCTCGCAGCTCAGGATGGCGACCTCGCAATGGTTAAGCTACTCGTCAGAAGCGGTGGCGACCCGACTATACAGGATGCGATCTACCACAGCTCGCCAGCGGGTTGGGCGACACACTTCGGCGCCACCGAAGTCGCCGCTTATCTTTTGGGTCTTACTCGATGATCACGGCATGCCTGATCCCCACCTGATCGTTCCACCTCCATCTACCACGCCGGCGGACCTAAAAGTCTCGCGCGGTCATTTCCGCCCTCTCCCCGCCGATCTCCTTCGCGAGGCCTCCCGCCGTCTCGGGATCATGGCGCTCGTTGGCGCCGCGCTCTGGTTGGTCGGAACGATCCTCGGTCATATTGTGGATAGAGCGATCAACCCCGGTGACATCAGCTGGACCACCCTCACGGCGACCGACGCGATCGCCGCTGCTGGCGGCGCGCTCTCCCTCGCACTTTTCGCATATACTCGCAGAACGAAGAGAGAGCCAGCGTTCGTGCTTGACCTCGGTCTCGTGTATCTGGTCCTAACAGCGCTGGACATCGGTTTGATCTTTCATTGGGGCATCATACCGCGCGGCGCGCTGATAATTCCGGAAATCTCGTGGATTGGGGCTGTCGTTCTGATGTTCGCCGCAATCGTTCCCACGGCTCCGGCTAAGATGCTGCTCACGGGAGTTATTGCCGTTTCGATGAATCCTGTTGCAATGCTGATCGCCAGAGCCAACGGAGTCTGGGATTTCGGTCACGCGAGCAACGCGCTGCTGATGCACTATCCGGACTATCTCCTGGTTGGCGTTGCGGCTGTCATTTCGCATGTCGTCACGCGGCTAGGACAGCAGGTCGCCAAGGCGCGGGAGATGGGCAGCTATCAGCTGGGAGAGCTGCTGGGGCGCGGTGGTATGGGTGAGGTCTACAAGGCGACTCACCGAATGCTCGCCCGCCCAGCAGCGATAAAGCTCATTCGATCCGAGACGGTAGGCGGAGGAGACCGTGAGGCGGCGCAAACCGCGATCAGACGGTTCCGCCGAGAAGCCGAAGTTGCGGCAAACCTGAGGTCGCCGCACACCGTCGAGCTGTATGACTTCGGGGTAACAGAGGACGAGACGCTGTATTTCGTGATGGAGTTGCTGGAGGGGATGGATCTCGAGTCGCTCGTCCAACTGCACGGCCCCGTGCCCGCAAGCAGGGCGATCCACATTCTCGGCCAGGTCTGCGAATCGCTGGAGGAAGCGCACGTGTCCGGCATGGTGCACCGGGACATCAAGCCAGCGAACATCCACGTAGGGCGGCTCGGGCTGCAGTACGACTTCGTGAAGGTGCTCGATTTCGGTCTGGTGAAATCGGCGAGTTCGACCGGCGGATCTTCGCTGGGGACCGAAGCCGGCCTGACGCCGGGAACGCCATCCTACATGGCGCCCGAGATGGCGCTCGGCGAGGTGGTCGATGGACGAGCGGATATCTACGCGCTGGGGTGTGTTGCGTACTACCTGCTCACCGGCCAGACGGTTTTCGAGGCCGAGTACGGCTTCCAGTTGATCGCGAAGCATCTCATGGACGAGCCCGTACCGCCGTCGCAGAGATCTGACATTTTCATACCGCCCGAGCTGGAGCAGCTCGTGCTGGCCTGCCTCGCGAAAAAGCCGCAAGATCGGCCGGACAGCGCGGCGGAGTTGGGGCGGTCACTTGCGGCGATCGATGTAGAACCGTGGAGCCAGCAACAGGCGATGGAATGGTGGAAGGCCGACCGGAGCGCTGTTAGCGTCGCAACGAACTGACGACCTGATCGCGACCTTCCGAGTGCAACTGAATTCGCCAGCATTGCGCGAGCTGCTCTGTCTCTACCATTCGTCAACTCTTCTCCTCACCCATCACCAATACCACCTATGCAACTCAGCGAGTTTCTTCTCCCCGAGCTGGACCTCGAGATGTCGTACGTTCGCAAGCATCTCGAGCGCGTTCCCATGGACAAGATGGACTTCAAGCCGCACGAAAAGTCCATGCCGCTCGGCTGGCTTGCCACCTTTATCGCGTTCAGTCCCTCGTGGGGCACCGCCATCATCACACAAGACTCGTTCGACGTCGCGCCAGGCGGGGTTCCGATTCAACAAACGAAAGTAGCCGAATCGCACCAGGCGCTGCTCCAGATGTTCGACCAGAATGTGGACGCCGTCCGGTCGGCGGTCGCAGCCGCAACCAACGAGCAGCTCGGAAAATCATGGTCGTTGCTCGCGGCGGGCAACAGCATCTTTACCCAGACGAAGTATCTTCTCTTTCGCACCTACTTCCTCAATCACACTGTGCATCATCGAGCGCAACTGGGCATGTACCTGCGCATGGTCGGGGTGGCGGTACCCGCCGTCTACAACGACTCTGCCGACGAGAGCGGCGGGATGTTCATCGACAAGTGATTTCAGGCGCGAGAGCCTCAACTTGCTCAGCACTGAAGAGCGCTCATAGTGGAAAGCGAGTCTAACCGCCGGCGGTTGTATTTCGCCGCGCCGCTGTTTTGCGAGGCCGAGCTCGACTTCAACAGACGCGCGAGAGACGTGCTCACCAGCACGTTCGATGTGTACCTGCCGCAGGAGGAAGGCGGGCTACTGCGCGAGATGATGCGCGATGGCGTGCCGGCACAGGACGCGGCTCGGCTCGTGTTCCAGCGCGACCTCGAGGCGCTTCGGACTTGTAGCGTACTGCTGATATCTCTCGACGGCCGCACCATCGACGAGGGCGCAGCCGTCGAGCTGGGATTCGCCTACGCGCTCGGCAAGCCGTGCTACGGCCTGCAGACCGACGCGCGCCGGATGCTACCGATCGGGAATAACCCCATGATCGATTGCGCGCTGCGAAGAGTCTTTCGGAGCCTCGAGGAGTTGCGGTCCTGGGCGCAGTCGGGCGGCGACTGATCGCGTCCTTACTGACGTATGAAATCCAGCAGACACCGTGTGTTTTTCGCGATGTCGCGTCCCAGCACGAATCGATACGCCGGAGCGCGAGTCAGCAGCCGGCAACTGCTGTAGAAACGCGACGAGACAACTCCGCCCGTTCCTGAGAGATCCTGAAGACCTCGCTCCAACATGAACTCGAGTCCCTGATACACTCCCAACCCCACAACCATGTATTTCACCATCGCCTTCATGGCTGTGCGTTTCGCGAGAGGAACGATGTCGCACTCCTGACTGAGGTTGCGCTCGCCGATCAGAATGAGGCCGGGTTCTACGGGCTCGTCTGGCTCGGTGAGCCGGCCTTTGAAATAGTCAATGTCAATGAGAGTCTTGGGATCGAACTCCATGCGCCGTACGGTACGGAGGTGTGGCGCCGGGATCTCGACATCATGCCCCGGCCGCACACCGAGCCGAAGGGGAAAGGGCAGGATTCGCCCACGCCGGTCGACGAGCGGCGTATCTTCGCCGATGAGCTCGAAGTCAGGTTGGCGGAGCAGCTCGAGCGCCATGGTGCTCTTCCCTCCGCCCGACGGGAGGAGTAGCAGCACGGCCTTCCCGCGATGCCGCACGCCGAGCGCATGGATCCTGTGCAGTCCCCTGCGGTCCAGGTGCTGTCCTACCGTTGAAAGGATGAACTGAAACGCCGCTTCATGTGCAAGATGGGTATCGGTGGAGTAGATGAGGCAACTCCGCCGTTTGCGGTCGACCACCGCCAACGCACGACCGAAGTAATCCACGTACATGATGGGTCCATCGCGGAAGCACACGTTGCGTGGCGTGAGGAACGCCGCCGGGATGGCTGGGAGCGCCTCGTACGGCGGCGGCTCCAAACGCATTTCGACTCGCACCGTTGCGTCGCGGTCAACTCCGCGGGCGGTGTCGCAGGTGAAGTACATGAAGTCTCGCCTCACTTCCTCCACAAGACCGTGGTCCGCGCTCGTGACCTCCACTGCACATCCGTAGAATTCGAAGCACTCCTTGGCCCCGATGCCCGGGTCGTGCTGCACGAATTTCTGCATCGCCGGACTACCCACTGCTGTACCTCTCCGACAGTGTGCTTACGAGACCGTTCTCAGTTCGGCGCCTCAGTGCAAGGCTGCGCGCCAGTGCCTTCCGCCCGGCGCGGTATTCTGTGCAAAGATGCTGCTCGTTGTTGGACGCGTGCTTCCGCCACCGATACAGCGCTTCGTGCACACGCCCCACGGCGTACTGCTCCGACAGTCGCAAAACCATGTCGTAGTCTTCGGCATAGTCCGGAAATTGTTGCTCATCAAAACCGCCCAGACTTTCCAGCACACAGCGGTGCCACGTCCGGACGTGCCCAGCGCCATTGGTGCGTAGGAGGGTGTTCTGGTCGTACTCGAGATGCTGTATGACACCGAGCTCGCTCAGCGGTTGACTGTCCGCGTCTATTACGCTGTAGTAGGAGATCGCTAGCGCCCACTCGGGGTTCGCTTCCAGCTGCGCCACCATGGTCTCGAGAGTCGTCGGCGTGTATTCATCGTCCGAGTCGAGCTGCGCAACGTACTTCCCGCTCGCTGCTTTGACAGCGATGTTGAGCGACCGGGCGATTTTGTTACTGGAATCGTGCAGGAGTCGCACATTGGTTGATCGTCTTTCGAACTAGCACCGACTCGACCGTTCCGTCGGTTGACCCGCCGTCCACAACGATGATCTCAAAATCGCGAAAGGTTCCCTTCAGTACGCTCTCCAGCGCGCGGCACACGTAGGCTGCCCTGTTGTAAACGGGAATGACGACAGTGACCATCGGCCCTACGCGGTCGTGCGGGCAGTCCAGAGCTCGGGTGTCACCATCCAGGAAAGCGTCCCTTGCGCGAAGTTCGCTCTCGAAGGCGCGCTCGATCTCCGCCGCTTCCTCGAGGCGGTTGAACAGGTAACCGTAGCCCCGTTTGGCGCTCGACTCGGGAGTAAAGAAACTCCGCAATGCCGTCTTTACTCTCTCGTCATTGAAAGGCACGCTCGCCTTGTCGATTCCGTACAGCGGTTTCGCCACACGTTCAAGGGCGAAGCGGCGAGTCAACCGCAGTCTAAGGTCGTACTCCTCGGCGAAGTTGTATGAGCTATCATAGCCGCCCACAGATGCAAAGGCAGATCGGCGAACCGCTGTCACATAACCCACCGTGGACCATTCAGACAGGTCGCACTCACTCGCCAGCGGGGTCTGCGTCACGACTTCACCGGGCGTACCGTGATTCCGTAGTCACCGTAGACCATTCCCGAAGCTTCGCTCTCGTTGTAGTACCGGTGCATGAAGTACAGCGGGATCCCGTGCGATGCCATCCGCTTGCCAAGCTCACCATCCTCGCCCGCGCGGAGCCGCTCGTCGAATGGGCCGACGGTGTCGAACATCTCGCGCCGGAAAATCGCCGCACGCGACGCCGGCAGACTGAACGTCCTGATGATTTCATTGTCGTCAGGAGCAGAGCCTGCGTTCTGCAGAAAGACCAGCTCCTGATACAGCTGCTGGACGTGCCGAACCATGCTGGCACCGACCGATCTCATGTTGAACGTGATGACCTGAGCGTCGGCATAGCGCCTGAAGAAATCTTCCGCGCGAGAGAAAGATAATCTGTGGGCAGAACGTAGTCGTCCGCGAGAAACGCCACGAGGTTCGCCGAGGCCAGGGACAAGCCCGCGTTCCGGGCCACGGCAACTCCCTGATTGCGTATCCACTCGTAGCGCTGGTTGAGGTCCGGATAAACGTCTGAGAGTGGACGTTGCGGGCGTCTCACTGACCCATCATCGATTACGATGACCTCATAGGCGGACGTTGGGTAGGCGAGTCCGCGGATGGAGTTGAGGCATGTGAGAATAGCTTCCGGTCTCTCGTGAGCATGACCACGAGTGAGAACCTGATTCTTTCGGTCAAAGAATCACCTGGGAGGAGGCGGTGGACGGGGCAGGCTGAAGGGCGACAGGCCTGTGCGTTCCACCTAAGGCAAGAAGGATACTGATGCGGGAAGGGCGCTCAGGGCCGCGTTACCGCTTTCGTTGTCCGTCCGGAGCGACAGACTGCGGCAGCACCGCAACAGGCATTAAGCGGCACGCTCGGCGCGGGGATCGTGAGGAGTCCAGGGCCTCAAGGCATAACCCGAGACTTGGCGAACGTCGTGCAGTTGGCGCATCGTTGGTCGAGTATAATTTCTCTGTTCGCTAAGTTCTCCCGCCTCCTCTTCCGGCTTCCATGCGTCTTACGCTCCCTCTGGCGGCGATTCTTCTCGCGACTCCGCTCGCCGCCCAGCGCGCCGACTCACTCGGCATCACTACCGCCGAATTGGGTGCCCGTCTCCGTTTCTTTTCTTCCGATCTCTTTGAGGGCCGCGCTCCCGGCACGCGCGGCGAGAAGCTGACGACCGAGTATCTCGTAAGTGAGCTGCAAAGCTTCGGCGTGAAGCCGGGAGCAGCGGGGCGACCCGGTGACACGGCTGCGACCTGGTTGCAGCCGGTGTCGATCCTGGTGCACGGGCCGGACTCGGCCTCACGCAACGAGTCGCGCGTGAGTGGTCGCATTACCCGCACGCTGGAGCATGGACGGGACATCCGCCTCTCGAACTTCAGCGGCAACCCGGAAGTTCGCGCCGGCGGAGAGCTGGTCTTCGTCGGTTACGGAATCCACGCGCCCGTGTACAGTTGGGACGATTTCGCCGGCACCGATCTGCGCGGCAAAATCGCGGTGGCGCTGTTCGGTGAGCCGACCTTTACTAGAGACACCACTCGCTTCAACGGCGTACGCACATCGCGATTTTCATGGGCGACGGACAAGCTCGCCGAGATGGAGCGCCGAGGTGCAGTCGGCGTGCTCTGGATCCGGCCTGCCGGATCCTTGTCCGGCGCGCCCGTTGGCGGAAGCAGGCGACTCGCGCGAAATGCGGAAGCAGCGCGTTTGTTGTTCACCGCGCAGCTTACTGACTCTGCCGCCAGCAATCTGTTTCCAGCGCGCTCGACACTGAAGTCAGCGCTTGCTGCGGCGAGCCGTTCAGGCTTCAAGGCAGTTCCACTGGGCGTTCGTCTCGACGTAGACTTCCGCACTCGACCGAGGACGATACTCAGCCACAACGTGATCGGCGTCGTGCCCGGACGGGACGCGCGTCTGGCTGCCGAGCACGTCGTGTTGAGCGCCCACTGGGACGCGTACGGCATCGGAGCGCCGGTTAAGGGCGACTCGATCTACAACGGCGCGCTGGATGACGGCTCGGGCACTACCGCGCTGCTCGCGCTTGCGCGCGTTTTCGCGATGCATCCACAGGAGCGCTCGCTCACTTTCCTGTTCACAACCGCGGAGGAGTGGGGATTGCTCGGCGCGCAGGTATTCGTCTGCGACGGACCACTCGCGCATGAACGCATCGTCGCGAACCTCAACGTCGATGACGGCATCGAGCTCATGGGAATCAAGCGTGACGCCGCGCCACTCGGGATCGAGCTCAGCACGTTGGGAGCGACCGTGGCGCAGGTGGCGGGAAAGATGGGACTGCGCGTGTCGCCCGACCCGTACCCAGGCGAGGGTTACTTTCTTCGCGCCGACAACTTTCCTTTCGCGCGCGCCGGCATCCCCGCGCTGTACATGGGACTCGGCACAGACGGCGTCGGCCAGCCTAAAGGATTCGTGGACGCGAAGGTCAAGGAGTATCTCGACGTGCACTACCACCGGCCGAGTGACGATTACGACACGGTGGTGCTCGACCTGGAGGGATCGAAGCAGTTCGCGGAGTTCGTGCGCGACGTTACGATCGCAGTGGCCAACGGAGCGAGTCGGCCCACGTGGCTCAAGGGCGCTGAGTTCCAGCGACCGAGTGGTATTGCGAATGGATCCACCACGGGTTCGCGCTGCATCCTGTCACAAGCGGGCAACAAGTGAGATCAAACGCCTGGCTCGTTTACAGCGTCCTTGGTTTCGCGCTCGCCGGATGCGCCGCCACACCGCAACCCGAGCAAGGCACCGTGAATCGCGAACCGACAACGGCTAACCGGAACACAACAGTGCGCCCAGTCGAGACCGCGCATCGCTACGCAGATGTGAACGGCGTCCGTCTGCACTACGCCGAAGCCGGCGACGGCAAGCTCATACTATTTCTGCACGGCTTCCCGGAATTCTGGTACGCGTGGAAGGACCAGCTCTCCGAATTCGGAAAGGATCACCGCGCTGTAGCGGTCGACATGCGAGGATACAATCTGTCGTCCAAGCCGCCCGAGGTGGAAGCGTATCGCCTGGCTACGCTGGTGGAGGACATCAAGCAGTTGGCCGATCACCTCGGCGCCAAGCGCTTCGTACTCGTGGGCCACGACTGGGGCGGAGTGGTGGCGTGGTCATTCGCGATTGCGCATCCCGATCGGCTGGAGAAGCTGGTCATCATCAACGCTCCGCACCCTGCGATCTTCGGACGCGAGATCGCCACGAATCCGGCGCAACAGCAGGCGAGCCAGTACATGAGCCAGTTCCGTGCTCCGGGGGCGGAGGCAGCGCTCTCGGCGAATAATTACGCGGCACTGGCCGATGGGATTCTTGGAGAAGGGATCAAGCAAGGGTACATCACGGAGCAGGATCGTGTTGCGTACATCGAGGCTTGGTCACAGCCGGGTGCGCTAACGGGAGGGCTGAATTACTATCGGGCGATGGGGGGCGCTTCGGGCCCGGGCGCGGGTGGGGCCCCGAATGCTGGAAGCGGAGCTCCTTCGGCCGCCAGTTTCGCGGTGCGGGTGCCGACGTTGGTGATCTGGGGGGAGAGAGATCAGTTTTTGTTAACGGGGAATCTTAAGGGGCTGGAAGAGTTTGTACCCGATCTGAGAATCGAGCAGGTTCCGGACGCGGGGCATTGGATTGTGCACCAGAAGCGGGAGCTGGTGAATCGCGTGATGCGCGGCTTCTTGAGTGGAGCTGGATGGTAGATGAGCGAAGTGGCTGGGCGTACCGCCAATCGCAGGCAGCGATGGTAACCTTCAAATCTGCCCGCGGGTTTTCGGATTTCTCGACATCGGTTCGGCCAGTGCATGACGTGCCTGTACCTACCCGCTCGCCGCAAGCGGCTGCCGCCACCGAAGTCCGGGAAAGCGGCTGAAATCCCGGTCTGTTGTGACCCACTCGCAGCCGGCTTCGATCGCCATGGCGGCCAGATAAGCATCGGCGACAAGGTTACCCTTCGCGTTGGACTCGCCGCAGAGCCGAACGAAAATATCCCAGTGCCGCGGTCCAGGAATGATACTGACAGCATTCTCGGCCTCCCGTATCCGCGCGACGAATTCCAGCGCGATCTCTAGAGGGGTTGGCGGAGCAAAGATGCGCGGATGGGTGAGCACTCGCACCACACTGCTCAGGACGAGATCAGATACTCCAAAGGCGGCATCGCCGGTAAGAACCGCAAGAAGCCAGCTCCGGTAAGCCGCGTAATTCGGCGTTTCTTCGCGAAAGGAGTATATCAGAACATTGACGTCCGGAATGATCACATCCCTTTCTCCATCAAATCGAGGAGTGCAGCCGAGTCATCCAGATCGACGCCTGGCTGCAGGCCGTTTCCTCGAAAGCTCGGTAGCTCGATGGGAACCCGCACGGAGCTTGCGGGCCGAGCGGCGAGGGACGCCCTGAGCGCTTCCTCTATCACCGCGTTGAGTGTTTTTCCGCGCTCAGCGGCTCGCTGCTTCGCCAGCCTGAGAAGACGGTCATCAAGACGAATCGTGGTGCGCATGCATTGAAATGTCTTATTCGGACATTTTAATGTCAAGTTCGAAAATTCGACGTGCCGGTTGTATCGGACGTTCGCAATACATGCGTCCTCAAGCGTCATCACTAGCCATCGCTTATCAGCGATGTGAAGCGATTGAGATTCCCATGCCAGCTGGGTGCTTCTCGCTCGAACACACGGTAGCTCGAACGCACGGGCTTTCCGTCGCGACATCGAAGGGTCGCAAGAGAGAGGGGAGTAGCAGCTTGCGGAGTCCCAACGAATCTGTTGAGCATGAGCAAATCCGGCTAACTACTCATTGCGGCCGAGGTCGACCCGCGTCA
>JACDCM010000171.1 GCA_013817545.1 Gemmatimonadaceae bacterium
ATAGTGGTCGTGTCCACAAATCCGGTAGCTTGTGGCCGGCCGCGGAATCCCCGTAATCGTTGCTCGCCGCGCGTTAGGACGACCTCCTTCCCCATCGCGTCGAAACGTTTCACTAAGTGCGTGGCGTCATCGTGAATCGACAACCCAGGCGGGGTGCATCACGGCAAGGTGAGGTCTAGTTTCCCAATGGCAAATGGTCGCCAAGAAATGCCACTACTCGGCGCTCCGCGTAATAGTCTGGACGCCAGGGGAGGGCCCCGGATATAAAGCCGACGTGACCGCCGCGCCGAACAAACTCGACGTACAGGGCGGGATTGTCCTGCGCGATATCCTTCACTTCCTCGAGCACATCCGGTGGGAGAAACGGGTCATCAATGGCGCTCAAGAGAAGTGTTGGCAGGCGTATCTGCGACAGGAAACGAATGGAGCTGGAGCGGTGGTAGTAGTCGGAGGCACCCAGAAAGCCGTGCACGGGCGCCGTGACGGCGTCGTCAAAATCGAACAGCGTGCGCGCATGCCCAAGCCTGTCAGCGGTGATCAGTCCAGGGAATCTCTCCTGCTTTTCCATGGCTTTTCGCTTCAATGAGCGGAGGAAGTGCGCCTGATAGACCCGGGAAAACCCCCGTTCGATACTGCGCGCTCCGCGCTCGAGATCGAAAGGTACGGAGACTGCAGCAGCACCTCTCACCTGAGTCGGTAGCGTGTTTCCGCGTTCGCCAAGCCATTTGAGCAGGACGTTGCCACCGAGCGAAACGCCAGCCAGCACGAGTGGGCTATCCGAATGCATTTCGGTTAAACGGTTGACTACCAAGTCCAGATCGGTGGTCTCGCCCGAGTGATAGAACCGCGCAGTTTGGTTGGGCTCCCCACCGCAGGAGCGAAATACCAGCACGTCGGAAGCCCAGCCGCGCAAACGGGCCTGCTCCAACATTCCGAGCGCATAGTGAGAACGTGCTGATCCCTCGAGTCCATGCAGGATAAGAAGACGTGGACTACCGGGATCCGCCTCCAGCCGATGCAAGTCGATGAAATCGCCGTCTGGCGTCTGCCACCGCTCCCTGCGTGTCGCGACGCGTGGACGTAGCCGGGCGAGTTTGCCCCACAGGGTCTTCAGATGCCCGCCGGGAAGCCACCAAGCGGGCCGGTATTCGCCGGAGTTCACTCGGCTACCAATCGCCGCGCTTCTCACCGCGGCGGTATGCGGCAAGCAGTGTGAATATTATTCCAGCGTTGCCGACCCCAAGCCCGCCGAAGAAGGCTATTCGCCCATACACCAGACTGGTCGTATGCGCACTCCAAAGAATGCAGGCAATTCCGAGCGCCGCCCAGATAAAACAGGTGAGCGCAGTCCGAACGTAGTCCCACAGCTTGTCGCGCTCAGCAAGTACGGCTTTGCTTTCGTAGCGCCTTGCCATGTCCTCAAGCAGCTCTTTAGGAAGGGGCATCGTTCCATATTGCGCGAACGTCTCTGATGGCGAAAGGCTTGAGGGACAGGGAAACCAGGGACTAGGCACAGGGGACGGGGGACAAGGGGACAGGGACAAGGGCCACTGGTTCGCGCAGAGGAGCAGCGCCGCTCGCCCCATGTCCCTGGTTCCTTGTTCCTGCTTTGCCACATCCCCGCTTTTTGTCTATATTCACGTTGCACCGGCCGGACGGTCGCGATCTTTCGGTTGCCGCAAGGAAACTGCTTGACCGAGGAAAGTCCGGGCTCCGCAGGGCAGATCGCCAGGTAACCCCTGGGCGCGCCTCACGGCGTGACGGAAAGTGCCACAGAAAACAGACCGCCCGTAGTCCTTTGGGTTACGGGTAAGGGTGAAAAGGTGGGGTAAGAGCCCACCGCGCGACTGGCAACAGACGCGGCACGGTAAACCCCGGTTGGAGCAAGGCCAAATAAGCGGTAAGGGATGGCCCGTCCCGACTGAGCCGCGGGTAGGCTGCTTGAGCGCGCGGGCGACCGCGGGCCTAGAGGAATGACCGTCCGGCTGTGCGTCCCGATTCGTTGGAACATACAGCCGACAGAACCCGGCTTATAGGCCGGTGCGCCGCATACGCAGGACCGGGCCTCTGGCACTGTCGGTTGATTCGTCAAACCGCACAGCAGTCAGAGGCTCGTTGTTTGTCACCCCGAGGGCTGGTAAGCTTGGAGCCAGGAGCAAGCTGCATTCTCGCGTTTAGCCCTCTAACAACCGACTAAATGACCCGCTGCATTCTCTTACCGACACTGGTGGCAATTGTCGGCGCAACAGTCGCCTTCGCTGAGACCGGGCGTGCCCAGGACTCGAATTCTCTACCCGATTCGATCGCGCGACGCGTCGATTCCGTGTTCGTCGCCTATGACAAGCCGGGCTCACCGGGTTGCGCTCTGGGAGTCTACCGCAACGACACGATTTCCTACACGCGTGGATACGGTATGGCGAACCTGGAGCACGCCGTCTCCATAACACCCAAGACCGTCTTCGACATCGGCTCGACTTCCAAGCAGTTCACTGCCATGAGCCTCGCGCTGCTCGCGAAGGATGGCAAACTTTCGCTCGACGACGACATCAGGAAATGGATTCCCGAAATGCCTGTCTACAAGCGTCCCGTCACTATTCGTCAGCTCCTCCATCACACTGGCGGCCTGCGTGATTATCTGACGTTAATGGATCTTCGAGGGACGGATTTCGATGGCGTCACTACCGACAAGGATGCACTCGACCTGATCGTGCGCCAGAAGGAGACCAATTTCGATCCCGGCAGTGAACACCTTTACAGCAACTCGGGCTACTTTCTACTGTCCGAGATCGTAAAACGGGAGGCCGGAAAGTCGCTCAGCAAATTTGCGGAGGCGAGCATCTTCACACCGCTTGGAATGTCGCAAACGCATTTTCATGATGATCACACCATGATTGTCCCGAATCGCGCTACGGGATACTCGCCGAGAGACGGAGGCGGCTTCGAGATCGCGATGTCCGGGTTCGAGCAGACCGGGGATGGGGCGGTCATGACTACCGTTGAGGATCTGCTGCTCTGGGACAGGAATTTCTACGCCCCGAAAGTCGGCGATGCGGAGCTCATAGCTCTCCTTCAACGTCCGGGAAAGCTCACCGATGGGAAAGAGCTGACTTATGCCTCCGGCCTCACTACGGGCTCGCGTAATGGCATGAAGACCGTTAGACATGGCGGGTCCTGGGCGGGCTATCGCGCTGATCTGCTGCGATTCCCCGAACGCCATACCTCCGTATCTGTTCTATGCAATCTTGCCACGAGCAACCCCAGCAGGCTTGCGGATGAAGTCGCAGACATAGTGATCGGTCCGCCGCGGTTGGCGGGCGCTACTACAAGCCAGAAGCCAGCCGGTTCAAGAGCACGCAAGAATGCAGTCAAGCTGTCGCCATCGGAGCTCGCGCGCTTCACGGGTCGTTTTCGCAATTCGGAAACCGGCGACGTCCTTGAGATCGCCGTCAAAGACCAAATGCTTTCGGTGAGCGTTGCGCCCACTCTGCACGTTGTGTCTGTCGCGCCGAATCGGTTCGAGGTCCAGGGTGCGGGTGTTCCGATTGGGCTCGTTTTCGATCCAGCCAGGAACGGGGGAGCGTTGACAATGCGCATGACCGTAGGCACCCAGAAGCCATCCAGTTACGTTGCCTTTACGCCCGTTTCTCTAACCGAGGCGGAGCTCGCTGAGTATTCCGGTGGGTACTATAGCGAGGAGCTGGATATCACGTACGCCATCGTTATCGACAGTGGCGCGCTGCTCTTGCGCCACACCGGTGCAGAGCGCCGTCTGCAACCAACCATCATTGACAATTTTTCGACCAGCCAACTGACGCTCCGCTTCACGCGCGACGGCAGCAATCGTGTAACCGGAGTAAGTATCAACGCCGGCCGTGTGAGGAACATTCGCTTCGAGAAAAGGTGAGCGGTCTCGTTCGCAGAAAGCCGTGGATAGCGCGACGACCTCCGTCACAAAAGGGTCGATTTCTCTGCGCCTTGATTGTCACGTTGGCATGCTCTCCGGCACGCAGCAGGCCCGAAACCGAGCCCGCGCCGGACCGGGCGCCAACTCCCGGACCGGTTAACGCACCTCCCGCACCCATCTTCTCAGACCCACTGGGTGGGCGCTCGGCTTTTCGCTATGCGCCCGGAACGCGGACCTATGAGATTATCAGCGAGGCTACGATTCAGCTTGCTTCCGACACGCTATCTCAGAGCGAGACGGTGCGAGTATCGGCACTTGTTTCGCTCACTTTTGAAGGCAGGGCAGACTCCTCGCTTGCGATTGCTGGCTCCGTCAGTGGATATGAAGTGCTGCGCGGCCAGTCTATCCCGGCACCCGATAGCACACTCCCATCCACGGCGAGCTTTCAGGCGGCGATCACGTCTGTCGGAAAGGTGTTGAGCTTTGTTGCTGACACAGCTGGCTGCAATCCACAGGAGCCGCTCCTGGCGGTTGCGCGGAGAACAATTATCGCGACTCCAGACACGCTCGACGTGGGGGCGCGCTGGAGCGACTCTGTAAGCACGACAGTGTGTCGGAGCGGTACGCCGATTACTACTGGAGCAGTGCGAGACTACGAAGTAGAGGCTCGTGAGATAGTGAACGGTGCTCCTGTAGCGCGCGTACGAAGGCGCGAGACGTTCACCCTTGCAGGGAGCAGCTCGCTCAATGGACGTCACGTCGCGATAGTGGGCCGGGGAACTTCAGTCGCTGCCCTGAAGTTCGACCTGGTGCGCGGGCTCTTCCTTGGCGAGGAGGGGACGAGCGAGACCACGCTCACCGTGAGCTCGCCGCGGAGCCAGGCAGAATTCCGTCAGCGAGAGGTAATGAAGATAGGGGTGCGGGAGTAGGCGATACCGGCGCTCACAGATGCTTCAGTCGATGAGCTTGAGCGGCATCACCAGGCACAGGTATTTCGCGTCGTCCTTCCAGCCCTCCGGCTCTATTGTCGCCGCGCGTTCAGCGGCCTTGAAAGTGAGCCGCACCTCATCGGTCGGCATGTAGCGGAGGATCTCGATCAGATAGTTCGCGTTGAAGCCGATCTCGAGCGGATCTCCTTCGTAATTGATCGGGACCTCGTCCTGCGCTTCTCCCAAATCCGGCGTTTGCACGCCGAGCTTCAGCATGCCCGCGTTGAACGCCAACCGGATTCGGTGAGTCTGATCCGATGCGATGATTGACATGCGACGCAGCGATTGCGCCAGCACGTTCTTGTCTGCGAGCGCGACCCGGTCATTGTCTTTCGGAATTACCTGCTCGTAGTTCGGATACGGGCCTTCTATGAGCCGAGTGAAGACCGAGGTGAACGGGGACCGAAAAGCGAGGTGATTGTCGCCGCGAGCGATCTCGAGATCTTCCTCCGCTGGAAAGAGCTTCCGGATCTGTTCGAGTGCTTTCGGTGGAACGATCAGGTCTCCCGATGGCGCGCCTTCAGAGGTTATCGGCAACTCCATCTTCGACAAACGGTGACCGTTTGTCGCAACCATGCGCATACGGTCGGGGCGAAGCTCCCATAACACTCCATTAAGGATTGGGCGGCTCTCCTCGGTTGAAGCCGCAAATGAAGTATGGCCAATCAACTTCTGAAGATCCCCGGAACGGACGCGCCAGCTTTCGTCGAATCTCACCGTTGGGAAGCTGGGAAACTCGTCACGCGGCAGACCGAGCAGCTTGAATCGCGACCGGCCACACTCCAGCGTCACCTTCTGTTCCCCAGCCGAGCTGATCTTGACCGGAGCCGACGGCAGCTCGCGCGCGATCTCGGCGAGTTTCTTCGCCGGGATGGTGATGGAGCCCTGAGTTTCAACATCGGCAAGCACTTCGGTGCTGACGGCGATGTCGAGGTCGGTACCCGAAAGGCGAATGCCCTTGTCCGTCGTTTCTAAAAGGATATTTGCCAGTACTGGCAGAGTCGTCTTTGATGGAACGGCGGCGGTAACCGCACTCAAACCTTCCTGCAATTTTTCGCGTGCGATCGTAAAGCGCATTCCGGGCCTGTTCCTCAGATGCTGTTCACATGAACGCCTTCCGCTGACGCTCCAAAAAAACCGGGGCGGCGGATCTGGCAAAGGGGGATTATCAGCGGAGAAGCGACGCAGGCAACGATAGTCACAGTGGTTTCATGATGCTAGTGTGGTGTTGCACAAGTTCCCGTGCACGGAATCCGCTTCAGCGACATTCCGGGCAGTCTTGCCGCAGGTTCGAGTTCGCCCGCACGACAGTTCGGCGAAATGCGCCTACTCAACTGCACTTGTCTGTGCGGCACCACTACGCCAACTCCGCACGGTGCGAGCGATCCCAACCCAGATCGCACGAACCAGGAGTAACAGGAGAACAAGAACGGCAAGCGCGACACCGAGCGCTGTGTACGGATGCTGCCATACGGCAAGAACGAGTGCCGACACTGCACCAAGCTCCAGGATATTGGCAGCGCCATTCGTGACGGGCTCGGGGGACGCATCGATCGCGTAGCGCATTCCGAGTTTAGTTCCGTGGGTAGTCAGCCCCAGCATGCCTCCGAGTGGGACCGCGATCGGCGCGAGACCATCGGTGTCCCATACCGCTGCGCCGGCCAGAAGCGCGGCCAGCGGAGGACGTATGAAGGTTTGAAGAGTTTCCCAGACGGATGCTACTCCAGGCACCATCGTGGCGAGAAATTCCAGCGCGTAGAGCGCACCTGCAATTCCTATCACCCACTGGCTTCCTACGAGGTCAAGCGCGCCTGGCAGTTCCCCCAACCACTCCATTCGATGGGCGATTCCGAGAACCGCGACTGTGGCAAACGGACTGATGCCAGCCGCATATGCGAGAGCGAGTGCCTGAGCGAGTAGTCTCATGCGGTGGACCGGTGTGATATGAGGGACTTTTGTGCACAACCAAACCTTTCTTCTATGCTGTTATTACAAGAAGTAAGAGATAGTAGTAGAACTAGAGGAGTGTTGGGATGTAGAGAACGTGTACAAACCACTATCGCATCACGAGATGTCCCGCCAGTGTTGATGTTGGGCCGATAGGGCAGTTCTAGCTACAATCCCCAATTACTCGCAGGGGTGCATCCGGTTGTGTGGAATCGCGTCGCCATGTGTGGAGAGAGATGGGGATATGCACAACTAAACCCGAATCTTTTCCAATGCTCCTCGCAGCCGGGCCACGCGTTCCGCGAACACGGGATTTTCCTTGAGTGTGGCTTCGGTCTTCTCAATGCTATGTATGACGGTCGAATGATCGCGTCCTCCAAATGCATTTCCTATCTCAACGAGTTGAGTACCAAGCAGATCGCGCGTGAGATACATGGCTACCTGACGGGGCACTGTAAGCGTTTTTGTGCGGCCCTTGGATCGCAGGCCGTCAGTCCCGATGCCCCATTCTTTCGCGACAAGCATTTGAATGGTAGAGACAGTAAGCTTGGCATTCTGTTGCGACTCTGACTCAGCACTGGCGCGTAATTTGTCCCTCAAAGCCTCTCGAGCCAGCTCCACCGTGACATCTTTGCGCCGCAGAGAAGCAAATGCCAAGAGACGGATAATCGAACCCTCCAGTTCCCGAACGCTGGATCTCACATGCTCAGCAACAAAGCGGATGACATCATCGGGGATGGTCCGTTCGAGATGATCCAGATGTGATTTGTTCTGAAGAATAGCAATCCGGTGCTCCAAGTCTGGGAGCTCAATGTCCGCAACCATCCCCCATTCGAAACGGCTGACGAGCCGCGCTTCAAGGCCGGGAATGTCTTTTGGAGGCCGGTCGCTGGTCAGTATGATTTGACGACCCGACTCATATAGAGCGTTAAACGTGTGAAAGAACTCCTCCTGTGTCGCTTCCTTGCCCTTGAGGAAGTGAACATCGTCGACCAGGAGCAGGTCTGTCTCCCTGTAGCGCCGCCGAAAGTCCGGGGTGGTTCGCCCCTGAATGGACGTAACCAAATCGTTGGTGAACTGTTCCGTGCCGACGAAAATGATCCGCGTTTTCGGGTTGAGGGTGAGGATTTCGTGCGCCACGGCCTGCATTAGGTGAGTCTTGCCCAGGCCAGTCTGGCCGTAAATGAAAAACGGATTGTAGAGCTTCCCGGGAGACGCCGCGACAGCATTCGCGGTGGCATAGGCTAACTCATTGCTCTTGCCGACGACAAAGTTTCCAAAGGTGTATCGTGAGCTTAGTTGAGCGACGCTCGTTACTCCGGATCTCGCGTCAGCCGATGCCAGAGATCGTTCAGGAAGGGGTGCTACAAACAGATCCATCTGAGGCCTGAGCTTTCTCTCCTCATGCACCTTGAAAACGACAGTCATCGGATGGCCGAGCGCAATCGGGGCGAGACTGGCCAGCAGAGGCGCGTGTTTCGATTCATTCCATTCCGCGGCGAACCGATCTGGAGCCCCGACAATCAGGGTATTGCCGTCGACCTCGAGCGGCTCCGTCGGCTCCAGCCAGGTGCGAAAGGTCTGCTCCGGGATCTGCTGTCGGGCGCGGTCGAGGAGGCGGGTCCAGATTTCGGCTGCGGACAGCGTCATTAACGTCCCGATGTGGAAAAGTCAGAGGGGACGGCGAAGCTAGAGACGCGGGGAGTCTAAGTCAATCCGCAGGGATGCAAAAGGCGGCGCGGGCC
>JACDCM010000534.1 GCA_013817545.1 Gemmatimonadaceae bacterium
GTGTAGCGGGCAATGGATTCCATTATCACCTGCATCGCGACGTCGCTCTTCCCCCAGCCCACAGTTTGCACTCGCTTCCCTTCGAGGTCCTTGTAGATGCGGAAGAAGTGCTCGACCTCTTTCAGATAGTGCTGAGGTATGTCGGCTATGTCGAAGTACTCTCCGTAAAACGGATCGTTGCTCGGCACAGCCAACACTTTGTCGTCCGGATCACCCCGGTCGAGCATTTTGAGCACTCCTATCGGCCGGACGTCTATCTGACAGCCCGGAAAGGTCGGCTCGTTCAATAACACGAGGACGTCGCAGGGATCGTTGTCCTCGGCAAGCGTACGCGGAATGAACCCGTAGTCACCCGGATAGTGAACCGCGGAATACAGAACACGGTCGAGACGAATGAGTCCCGACTCCTTGTCCAGCTCGTATTTGTTCCGGCTGCCGCTGGGAATTTCCACGACGGCCGTGACCACGTCAGGCGGATGATGCCCGGGTGCGAGATCACGCCACGCGTTAATCATGGCTAGCCGGGCTCCGCGTGAGCCGTTCGCGCACACGTCGAGCGCGCCACCAGATGCTCACCATGTAGAGGGCATAGATCAGGGCGGCCGAAGCGTAAGCGGCGTGGTAGTAACCCGCGTTGTCAGGCATCACCACCTTCCTGGTACGCGAGAGCGCTACGGGCTTCCGCCAGGCGATAGCGCGCCCGGAGGAGAGCGACATACAGCAGCGTGAACGAGGAGAACGCAATCAGCAGCGTCACCAGCATCTCATCTGGTAGGGATGGAGCGCCAGGCTTCATCACAATTGGCTGCGGATGCAGTGTGCGAAAAAGGTAAACGCTGAGGTGGATGAAGGGTATGAGAAGAGCGCCAAGAGCTCCGAGTACCGCTGAATAGCGCGCGCGCTGCTCCTGGTTGTCGATTGCACCACGCAACACCAGATAACCGGCGTAAACAAACCACAGAAAAAGTGTCAAGGTGAGGCGCGCATCCCATGTCCACCACGTTCCCCACACCGGACGCCCCCACAGCGGACCGGTAACAAGCACGACCGTGGTGAACACGACCCCAACCTCAGCCGAGCTTTCGGCGAAGCGGTCAAGACGCGGATCGCGAAGCCACAGGTACAGCAATCCGGCGATCGCCACCAGTCCAAAGGCGAGGAATGCAACCCACGCGGCCGGCGCATGTATGTAGAAGATCTTCTGTGCTGGCCCTTGTCTCATTTCAATCGGCGTGAACGCTATCGCGCGCACCAGTGTTCCTGCCACCGCGGCGCACGCCGCCACAAGAAACCAGTCGAACACCGGCGCGATCTCTGCCCGGGTACGCGACACCGGAGAATCTCCTACCGCAACGGAACCTGTCATTCCTCGATCGTGAAGGGAAAAGCAAGCATGCACACCACCACGAACACAATGTCGAACGCACCCAGGAGGCGCAACCAAACTGCGATCTCGGCGATTGGCCGGCCGCTTAGCAACTTCGCCGTGGCTTGCGCCGCCGGTATGACTACCGGTACGAAGAAGGGTAGCGACAACATGGGCAACAGCAGTTCTGCAAGCCGCGTGTTCACCGCCATGGAGCTGAACAGCGTGCCCACCGCTACGAGGCCCACCGCGGCGAGAAGTGTAACCGCAATGAGCGCGGGTGCCACCGAGATCACTGGCACGTTGTAGAAGAGCGCCACAGCGGGAATAGCGACTATCTGAATTCCCACGACGAACACCAGATTCGCCATCGCCTTACCCAGATAGATCGCCTCGCGCGAGACTGGAGCACCGAGCAACCCGTCTATAGCACGGTCCTGCTGCTCGACCCCAAACGACCGGTGCAGGCCGAGCAGTCCCGAGAAAGTAAAGATTACCCAAAGAACACCTGGGGCCAGATCGCTGGCCGGAATTGCCGTTGGATCCCATGAAAAGTAGAAGATCACGATCGCCAGCAGTGCAAATAGGAGCGCTGACAGAAAGGCTGTCCGCGTTCTGAGTTCGATCGTGAGATCCTTTCGGGCAATGAGCCAGGCGCCGCTCAGCGCATTAGGCGTCATGCGACAACAACTCCCTGTACTCGCTCTGGTACTGCCCGGCATCGATGGCGGACCGCTCTTCGCACCGCGCGAACCGCCCGTCGCGCATGACCGACACATGCGTCGCGAGTGCGAGACCTTCCGGCAGATTGTGGGTCACCAGAACGAGCGCTGCTCCGCCGTCCCGTAGCGTGGTGAGCAACGTGGTGAGGGCTGACGCACCGGAATCGTCGAGTCCTGTGAAAGGCTCGTCGAGCAGGATGACTGACGGCGCATGGACGATCGCACGCGCGATCGCGACGCGCTGCTGCATTCCCCGGCTGAGGGCGCGAACCGGCGCCGATGCCCTGCCGAGTACACGCATTCTTTCCAGCGCGCTCGCCGCAGCAGCACGGTAGTCGCGGACTCCATGCAAGCGTGCCGCGAACTCCACGTTCTCGCGCGCCGATAGCGCGCCGTACAACATGGTGGCATGCGCGATAAGTCCAACGGCGCCGCGCGCCTCATTTCCCGCGGGCAAGCGTACTCC
>JACDCM010000535.1 GCA_013817545.1 Gemmatimonadaceae bacterium
GCGTGAGTGACACGGGCGAAGGCATTACCGCTGAGTTTCTCCCGCACGTTTTCGACCGGTTCCGTCAGGCCGATGCGACGACCACCCGGCGTCATCGCGGCCTTGGACTTGGACTCGCGATCGTGAAAAATCTCGTCGAACTGCACGGTGGAAACGTCAGCGTGGAGAGTGCTGGCCTGAATCAAGGCTCGACTTTCTACGTCTGCTTGCCTGCGACGGCGGCCACCATTCCTGCCGATCCGGATCGCCTCCACCCACGAACGGCGTTACCCCGCGAGCTGCCCGGAGAGCATCCTGACCTCGCCGGGTTGAAGATACTAGCCGTGGACGACGAGCCGGACGCGCGCGAGCTGATCAATCGAATCCTCTCGCGCTGCGGCGCGACCGTCGAGACGGCGGGTTCTGGTGCGGACGCTTTGCGGTCCATCGCGAAGAAGAAACCGCACGTGCTCATCATGGACATCGGAATGCCGGAGGAAGATGGCTACTCCGTGATTCAGAAGGTGCGACAACTCACACGGGAACACGGAGGCAACGTGCCGGCGATCGCGCTGACTGCCTTCGCCCGCCTGGAGGATCGCCGGCGTGCGATTCTTTCCGGCTTTCAGATGCACATGTCCAAACCGGTCGAGCCGTCGGAATTGGTCGCGATCGTCTCCAGCCTGGGAAAAGGCGAGCGCTGATTCGCGACCGGCGCGTCGGTGTTCCTTTACTGAGGATAGACCCCGGAAAGCGGAGTATTTAGTTACCCTTTGCGGCCGGAAGTCGGGTCTTTGGTTAAACCAAGCTCAGTCAAAGTGGGGTTGTTCATAGCAACTCCACTTTTCCCGATACCGCGTGCGCCTGCATTTTTGTCGGTCTCTTTCGCTCGCCCGGTGATACAGGGGTCAAGCGCCATTCCCTTGGTTCCGTTGAAACCGAGGCTGTGGCGAGTTACACAAGCAGCTTGGCCATCGCGCCCGCGTGCGGTGCTCGAACGTGCGAGTAGGTATCCAAGATCAACTTCCCGCCGTCACGGTGCCCTTGCCACTCCGCGATCGTCTTGACATCAACGCCTAGCTCGATGGCGCGCGTGACAAACATGCGCCGCAGCGCGCGATGCGTGAAGGGCGGGAAGCCCAAACGCTGGCAGGCGTTGGCCAGAGCTTTGCGCGCCTCGCGCATGGCAAAGAGCGGTTCATCGTGTGCCTTGCCCGCGCAGAGGCGTTCCACGAGCTGGCGCAACTGCGGATAGATCGGGATCACAAAGCCCTTCGCTGTCTTGTGCCGGTAGAGCACTATTCGGCCCGCTTGCAGATCAACGTTGGCCCGCGTGAGTGAAGCCATCTCAGCTTGTCCAAGTCCGCTCAGTCCCATGAACTCGACAAAGTCGCCGGAAGCGTCCCGCTCGCGGTTGAAAGCTTGTGCGCGGATGCTGGCCACGATGGCTTGGAACTGCTCAAAGGTCGGCGACTGCCGAATCGGTTCTGAGCGCTTCTCGTACTTCAATCCCGCCGCTGGCGACTCCGCGATGATCCTCTCTTCCACCGCCACGTTGAGCGCCTGCCGAATGGTGGTCAGGCAAGCGTTGTAATAAGCGGCGCTCCTGTCGACACATTGCCGAGAAAGCCAGCGTTCGATGTCACTGGGGCGAATCCGGCGCAGCGGGAGCGCGTCGATGCCTAGATAAGTGCGCCGGAGCTTTGCCAGAATGGCCCGCTTATCCTTCTGCGTTCCCGGCGCGAGACGCCCGAGTTTACTTTCTTCGTAGAGATCAAGCACCGCCCCGAAAGTCGTGTTCCCCGCTTTCGCATCCGTTCGCTCCAAATCGTGCCGGAAGCTGGCGAGCAACCGGCGGGCAAGCTGATAATCGGGCGTCTCGAGCGAGCGCCGGTAGAGCTTGCCGCCAAACCGGACGCGTGCGAAATAAATGCCGGTCGGCTGGTAACAATAGAGACCGGTGCCAGAGCGCTTCCATTCCTCCTTTTGCATACGTCGGATAGTATGGGAGTATCATAAGAGAGTGACAACGCCTATTTTTAGGGAGTCAAAAATAGACCATAAGCGGTTGATGTCGAGAGACTTCGGGCAGTTAGCTCAGCGGTAGAGCGGCTCGTTTACACCGAGTTGGTCGGGGGTTCGATTCCCTCACTGCCCAAACCTTCCCAGCTCGTTATCCAGTGCGTCTTAAATCCTGCACTTGCTCCTTCTCGACCAACGGAGAATTGCAGGCGGGATCGGGATCAAAGAGTTAAACATAAAAGCAATCGCCGGGCGCTAAGTCAGTCGCCCGCCGTGGGTGATACCAACGATGATCAACCCGCTGAGTCCGCCTGTGCCTAGGATCGGCGCGTAAGCTTTCGTGACGAGCGCATCCGGAAGACTCAGGAGCAGGCCAAAGACCAGACCGATGAGCCAGCCCGGCCACGGAAGTTGGAGGCACGCGATGACGAGGCCGATCGCAAAGCGACTCGCGAAAGCTGCCAGCAGCGCTGTGGCTGATTAGGGAATGACGACGGCCACATCAAAGCCACGGAGACTAATCCGAAGACGAGACCCGCAATTCACCCTG
>JACDCM010000536.1 GCA_013817545.1 Gemmatimonadaceae bacterium
GCATGGTTGGGGAGATCCTCTTGTACGCGCGCGGAGCCGCCGGCCAGCTTTCATTAGCACCAACGGAATTCGCGATCGGATCCGTGATCGAGCAGGTAGCGAATCAGGTCGAGCCTCTCGCCGTCAAGAAGGGGTTGGAAATCAGTGTGGACGTGGAGAACGGTTTGTCGCCGCTGCTGGCCGACCGTGAAAAGATTACCCACGTATTGAGTAATCTGTTGGGTAATGCGATCGACTTTACCGAGCCGGGTGGACGAGTGTGGGTTAACGCGTCGCACGCAACGGCGATCGAACTGGGCGCCGCGGTCCTCATCGAGGTGGGGGACTCCGGCATAGGGATCGCCCCCGAGCATCACGAGCTTGTTTTTCGGGAGTTCGCGCAAGTGGATGCGTCTGCATCGCGGCATCATCATGGCACGGGGTTGGGCTTGGCCATCGCCCGCAAGTTTGTAGAGCTGCACGATGGTCGGATCTGGGTCGAGAGCACAC
This sequence comes from Gemmatimonadaceae bacterium, assembly GCA_013817545.1. Taxonomy (GTDB): domain Bacteria; phylum Gemmatimonadota; class Gemmatimonadetes; order Gemmatimonadales; family Gemmatimonadaceae; genus JACMME01. Next base: position 490 of record JACDCM010000536.1, read on the forward strand.
CGGGCGTGGGGAGCCGCTTCTACTTCACCGTGCCGGTCCGCACCGCCCGTTGACGATTGGCGCGCACATTTTGATCGTGGAAGACGGCGCGCTTGTCGTAAGCGCCCTGCGCATTCTGCTGGAGGACGCAGGTCATCGCGTTAGCGATGCCGGCAGCGTGCGAGATGCTCTCGAAACCGCGAGGCGCGATCGGCCGGATATCATGTTGCTCGACCTCTCACTGCCCGACGGAGATGGGCTCTCGATTCTCGAGTCACTTTCAGCGGACGGAATGGCGCCCCGTGTCACTGTCGCCGTAACCGGACGCGACGAGCCGCACGTCATTGCGCGATGCAAGCGACTCGGATGCAGAGAAATACTGATCAAGCCCATGAACGCAATGGCGCTACCTGGGCAGATTGCGGAGTGGTTGGCGAACGACTGAGGACTGGGGACACCTCAAAGCGCATCGCGTGTATTGATCTCATGAATTTCTGGTCCCAATCCTTCAAAGGGAAGTGAAAAGCTGAGCACTCCTGCGGTAAAAGATGCAAACTCGCCTGGCGCGACCGGCTCTCCCAAGCAAACTCCCGTGGTGGAGCGGCGGCGACGCAAGCGGATGGGGCCATTGCTCCGTTGGTACTACTCGATAAAGTACTGGCCCTTCAGGCGCGAGCGAAGAGCTCGCGACGACAGACGTGGGCTGATTGTCCTGCAGATAGACGCACTGGCGTACTCCGACCTCCGCCGCGCTCTCAAGCTCGGCTACTGCCCCACAATTTCCCGATTGCTGAAGGACGAGGAGTTCGGGATCCGCCGCTGGTTTTGCGGTCTGCCATCGGCGACTCCGTACTGTCAGGCCGGTATCTTCCATGGTGAGAACGGAGGGATCCCAGCCTTTCGCTTTTACGATAAGGACGCGCGGAAAGTTATCACCTGCAATGCGCCCCACGGCGTGCAGTACATCCGCGACCGGATCAAGGCGCCGGGAGCGCTGGCCGGCGGATCCAGTTACGTGAATCTGCTTGACGGGGATGCGCAAACCGTCGCCTTCACCATCGCCACAAGGCAGAAGACCTCTGTTTACAGGCGACTTGGCGGAACGAGAATGGCCTTGCTCATTCTCCTGCATCCCATTCGCAATGCCCGCATGGTGCTGCAATCGGTGGGAGAGTGGTTGCGGGAAGAGTGGGAGCGCACGGCGGGTGAATTGGCTGGCAGAGTGACTCACGCCGAAGGCATTTTCCCCTTTCTGCGAATTTTCTGCAATGTGATAGTCCGCGAGTTGCAGACGATGGCGATCCTGCTGGACATCTACCTTGGGGTGCCGGTCATTTACAGCACGTTCATGCAGTATGATGAACTCGCGCACCACTTCGGTCCGTCGAGCAGGCAGTCGCTCATCGATCTAAAGCGCACCGACGCCCGGATCGCCGAGATCTGGCGGATGATCCGCGCGACGAGCTCGCGGCCGTACGACCTCGTAATTCTTTCGGATCACGGCATGACGCCCGCGGTGAGCTACCGGGTTCGGTTTGGTGAAACGCTCGGCCTTACCGTACGGCATATGCTGGACGGCTTGGCAAGCACGAATACCGAGCGTCCTCTTACGCTTCACGCGAGCTTCGCGGAGGACAGCGAGTACGCGGACATCGGGGCGCAGCTGGTCGATACTGTAGCGCAAGCTTCCGGAGCCGGCGGCGCTGGAAGCGAGTCGCCCAAAAGCCTGCAGCGATCCAAGCGCCTACGCAACTGGTTTCGTAGCCAATACGGACTTCGCGAAATCATCTTCCCGGAAAAATATCACGTCAGCGAGCGGCACAACGTCGTCGTCACCTACAGCTCCTGTCTGGCGCTTGTGTATTTCGCGGATGCGCCGGCACAACTCGATCTTGTCGACATTGCACGTGATCCGCGGCGGGCGGGGCTATACTCGTCGCTGCTTGCGCACCCGGGGATCGGTCTCGTCGCGACGCGGGTGAAGGGTAACGTGCACGTGGAGAGCCGCTCCGGGCGCGCGGCAATCGTGGGCGAGACGCTGGATGTGCTTTCGGGTGAGAATCCGCTGGATTCATATGGGAC
>JACDCM010000537.1 GCA_013817545.1 Gemmatimonadaceae bacterium
AGACGAACCATGCCGTCGCAGCCGACATCACCCTCACCTTCGGTGCGCTCAAACGGGGACTGCTTATCGCCCGCCAGCAGGTGGGAAGCGTTGCCGTACTGGACATTGGACTGGGCGACAGCGGTGACGATGACGGCGCTCCCCAACTGGTAACCGCGGCGTGGGTTCGCGAAACCGTTCCAGCAATTCTCGCCGATGCGCACAAGGGCTCGCGAAAGAAGCTCGCGATACTCGGTGGCGCACCGGGCATGGCTGGCGCGCCAGTGCTCGCTGCGCGAGCGGCGATGCGAAGTGGCATTGGGATGGTAAAGCTCGTGGTTGCTGCTGAGAGCCTTGCGGCCGTTCAGGGCGCGGAGCCATACGCACTCGCCAGTGAGTGGCCCTCGGCGGTCGAATCGCTTTCGCAAGCGATGCTGGGCTGGGCAGACGCTGTGCTGCTGGGACCCGGTCTGGGAGAAACGCCATTGGCGCGCGATCTGGTGAATCGTGTGCTGCAGGAATGGCGCGGACCCGTGATTCTGGATGCCGATGCGCTCAATCTGTTCAGGGGGAACATGGACGCGCTTGGTGGGCTGTTGAAGGGACGTCCCGCTCTGCTGACGCCTCACCCTGCCGAAGCATCGCGTTTGGCAAACGTATCGGTACAGGAGATTCTGTCACGGCGTTTTGAGATCGGCGCCGAGATCGCGCGAGCCACCAATTCAGCTGTGCTCCTCAAGGGGGTTCCGACCGTCATCACCGCTGTGGATGGCATCCGAATGGTCAGCGCTTCGGGCACGCCAACCCTTGCCGTGGCCGGAAGCGGGGACGTGCTCGCCGGAATAGCCGGTGCTCTTCTCGCGCAGATCAGCGACCCCGCGGAGGCGGCGGCCTGCGCGGCCTGGGTGCACGGGCGGGCCGCCGAGCTGGCCACGCGAGGGCGCTCGGTCCGTGGAGTAGCTCTCGACGATGTGATTCGGTCTCTCGGTGACGCCTGGACTTTGTCTGATGCTGCACCGCTGTATCCGGTGCTAGCTGAATTGCCAAACGTCGGCGGTTGGACGTGAGGTGCTTCGCGGTGGCGCTCTCGCTGCTGTGTGCAGCTTGCGCTTCGAGGGGCGGCGATCCGGACTTCGGTGGTGGACGCGCGGGTGGTTCGTTCCGCGGAGAAGACCGGGTGCTCATCGGGGAATCCAACGAGATCACCGGGATCGCTGTCTCGCAACGTATGGTGTTCGCCACCACGCGTGACGCTTTACTCATTCTCGATAAGCAGTTCGGCAGTTGGTCTCCTCCTGTAACGGCCGTTGACGGCTATCCTGGCGGCCCCGTAACCGCAATGGCGGCGGACCCGGTCGATGATGGTGTCTGGATCGGGACGCTCGGCGGGGTCGTGTACTATCGGCCGGTGCTCAATATTCTGACCACGGCGGTAGTTGCCGGCACACCGGGAGTGATCATTTTCGACGCGCGCGATCCCCTTGCCGGTGCATACATCGGCTCAGGCGCCGGTTGGTCGCTCGTTACTCGCACTGGGAGCGTCACACCGGTAGAGCGCTCTTTTCTGCCACCGCCGAGCGCGCGGATTCAGTCCTCCAACCTGAATGATGTCTTCCGGGAATATCCGGCCCTGCAGAATTTTCTCCCGATGCTGCTGCGCGATGAGCAGCTGCAGTCCTGGCCCGTGAGTACCGGCACGAAGGCGCTCGGATCGAGTGAGGTGTGGGTTGGGACACGCGGGAACGGTGTGTATCGCGTCGACCCGCTTTTCAATCAGGCAGAGCACTTTCCTTTCGGGCTGCTGGACGAAGGCATCGGAGCGCTTGCCGAGGCTGCGGACGGAATCTGGATGGCAGGACTTGGGACAGGCTCCTCAACACGTTCGGGGCTCGCATTCGCCAGCTCGGATCTGCGCCGGTGGCGCTGGGTGGAAGGTTCGCTGTCGCGTCCGTTTCGTGGCGTGCGCGCACACGATCTGTCGGTGAGGGGGCGTGCTGCGTGGGTCGCTACAGACCGTGGTGTATTGCGAGTGGAAACGCAGAATGAGAACAGTGTGCGAGTGTGGTCTCTGGGAAACGGTCTGCCCGATGATCGTGCCCTCTCTCTGGCGACCTCGAGCGACGGCGCATGGGTCGGGACCGCGCGCGGCCTTGTTTTCATTACGGACTCGGTCAACCGGCGCAGTGCTTCCCGGTCAGCGATAAGCGCCACAATCGCCACGGGCACGTCGGTGCGTGCCTTGCTGCTCACTGGAGATACGCTCTGGATAGGGAGTGACGCCGGCCTTCTCATGATGGCGTCCGGGGATTCCGCACCGCGCCGTCCAGCTGCCGCCGCAGCGGAGCCCAGGCTTCGTCGGCCTATCGCGGCGATCGCGCGCAGCGATTCAGAGATCGTCGTCGCAACAGCCGACGATCTCCTCCGCATTTCCACTACCGGTGGCCAGCTCCTCCCACGCTATGAAGCGGTCAGCTTCTCGCAGTTGCGCGGAATTACGGCTGTTGCGATGGACAGCAGCACCATATGGATCGCTGGACGTGGCGGCGTACTGGTTATCACCAGAAGT
>JACDCM010000538.1 GCA_013817545.1 Gemmatimonadaceae bacterium
GGGTAGCAGGAACCGCACACCGGGCACCGCGCAGTACCAACCGAACACCGAGCACCGAACACCGAACACCGCACTCGTTGCGGTTCGAACCCGACCCACCCCGGTTGAGTTCAATGTGTGCAAGTTGTGGCAAAATCGGCGTCTCCATCAGAGAACCCCTGCATGGAGACCAGATGCGCGCCTTACTTTCTTCGCTTACACTCGCTTTCGCACTCCCCCTCGCGCTTCCAGCGCAGGGGTGGATCATCCCGCGCCCCTGTCGCCTGGACCGGTGCCCTCCATTAGCAGGAGGTGCCGCTGTCGTTCGGGTTTCCAGCGACGTCAGAGTCCAACTCGCCGACCGTGTGCTGCAGTATGAGGTCGAAGAGACTTTCACCAACAACGGGGGAATGATTGGCGAGGCCGATTATCTCTTTCCTCTGCCAAAGGGGGCGGCCTTTCAGGATCTCAAGCTCTCGATCGACGGCGAGCTCGTCGCCGGTGAGACGATGAACGCGGAAGAAGCTCGGCGCATCTATGAGGAGATAGTCCGGCGGCAACGCGATCCCGCGCTGGTGGAGTGGATGGGCCACGGCCTCCTGCGTACGCGTATCTTCCCAATCGCTCCGGGCGAGAAGAAACGGATCGTGGTGCGCTTTCAGAGCGTAGCGGAACGCGAAGGTGATGCACTGCGCGTCGATTACTTCCGGGGTGCGGCCCTGCGCGGCAGCCGTCAACTTTGGGTCAATGACTCCCCATCCCCAACCACCGATTCCCGCCGTGATGGCCGCGTCTCCTTCACGCTCACGTATCCCAACACGGGCGAGCTCGGTACAGCGTACTCGCCCACGCATTCGCTCACGGCTCGCGATGAACGGGGCCGCCGGCGCGTCGATGTGCGTGGCGACGCCCGCGATCTGACACTGCTTGTTCCGCTGCGCCGGCGTAGTGAAGCGGCGATCACGGTGTTGTCACATTCAACGGGGCGAGACGACGGCTTCGCGCTCATCACACTCTCACCGCCGTCACTTGCGTCGCGCACCACACCGCGCGACGTCACTCTCGTGCTCGATGTCTCAGGCTCCATGAGCGGGCGCAAGATGGAGCAGGCCCGCGAATCAGGAAAGCGGTTCCTTACCACGCTCTCCTCGCGCGACCGCTTTCGGCTGATCGATTTCTCCACCGATGCCCGAACATTCCGCGACGAGTTCCTCGCCGCTACTCCAGGCAACATCGCTGAAGCTCGGCGCTATCTCGATGATCTGCGCGCCGAGGGCTCGACCAACATTGAGGATGCGCTGGAGGAGGCGCTCGCTTTGCCCGCCCAGGCCGGTCGCCTTGGGCTCGTGCTCTTCATTACCGACGGTGCGCCATCGGTTGGGGAGCGGCGCCCCGAGGCACTCGTCGAGAAGGCGCGTGATCTCAGACGTGGCCGACGTATCTTCGCCTTCGGACTCGGCGCTGACGTAAACGTGTCGCTGATCGAGCAACTCGCTCTGGAGGGGCACGGGACCTCGCATTTCGTCCGCCCCGAAGAGTCCACCGAGCGCGCCGTGGAAGTCGTCGCCAGCCGGCTTACGAATCCCGTCGCCACAAATGTCAGACTTCGCACGGATGGCGTGCGCCTGTTGAAAATGCACCCATCGGGACCGATCGACATTTTCGCGGGACAGGATCTCGTTCTGCTCGCCCGGTACGACAACAGCGGCCGCGCGCGCATCCGCTTCGACGGCGAAGGGGCTGGGGGGCCGGTGAGCTGGAGCTCTGACATTACTTTCCCCGAGCGCGAGCGTGGAAACGCCTTCGTCCCCAGACTCTGGGCGACACAGCGTATTGGCTTCCTGAGCACCGAGAAGCGGCGGAATGGTGGATCGGAAGAGGTCGACTCGGAAATCCGTGAGCTGGGAGAACGCTTCGGCATCCCCACGGAATTCACGTCGTACTTCGTCAAGGAACCGGGCATGGTCGTCGATGGCGGGATGCCGATGCCGGTGGAACAGCGGCGCGGTAGCATAGTCGGACAGGGCGTCGCCGGCTCGACCGCGCGTGTGGCAGCGCCCGCGCGCAGAAGAGAGTTCGATGCCGCACGCGACGCGTCGGTTCAACGTTCAGCGACTTCGCTGGCCGTTGCCGATAGTGCGATGAACCTGTCGGAAGCCAGAGCATCTGTTCGGCGCGCCGGCAATCGTATTTTCACCCAGCAAGGCGACGCCTGGACCGACTCTCGCTACAGCTCGAGCATGAAGACTCACAAGGTGAAAGCGTACTCCGCGGCATACTTCGCGCTCATCAAGGAGATTCCAGAGCTGAGCGATGCGCTGGCGCTCGGAGATCACGTCGTAGTCGCGGGACGCTCGATCGCGCTCGATGTCAGCGATTCGGGCAGCGAGCGATTGACCGCAGGCGAGCTCAAGGAGATCGTTTCCGCATGGTAACCGATTGAACGATCAGGATGTCGAGCGGCTTTTTCGAGCGCACAACGCGCATCTCGTGCGCTACCTCACACGAAGGCTTGGTGATCGCGACTGGGCAGAAGAGGTAGCGCAGGAGACGTTCGTCC
>JACDCM010000539.1 GCA_013817545.1 Gemmatimonadaceae bacterium
ACGCGGCTCGATGTGACCGTAATGCCTACGCGAGGGTTATCCAGATATGCGCCGGCTACTGTTTCTTCCGTTTGTAGTGATTTGCGGACACTCCTGCAAGGAAGCTACGGATCCGGCTACCGAGGTTGCATTCACTGTGACACTCGACCGGACGAGCGCCGCTCCCGGTGAGAGCGTCAGGATCACGGTTATGGCGATGAACATCAGCAGCCGGCCCATCTCGCTCGGAGGGGACTGCATCCCCGTAGGCTTCCGCGTTTACGACGCAACGGGTCTCCGGGTTGGTCCGGCGGTCGGCTGGGAGGCCAGCTTCGCATGCTACGACGAGATCGACAACCGCATTGCTCCGGGCGGGCGGCGGAACTACGGCTTTTTTTGGTCACCGATCGTGAACTACGGCGTTGCCACAACTGCGGTCCCAATCCCACCGGGGATTTACACAATCCTGGGCGGTCTTCGCGAGGGAGAGGGGCTGAGGCCGGTCAGCGAGCCTGTACTTTTCGAGGTTCTCGCGCCGTAAGAGCGCCCTTCGCAACACCGAAGCCACAATATTACTTCGCTCTGAGCAGCGTCGGGCGACATCTTCGTCACGGGCCACGATACGAACACGCTAATCGCCTCGGTTCCTTCAATATTCAGGGATCATCGCCGGAATATCTGGCAACGATGGGTACGCGTCTGCTACGCGGCCGCAACTTCGAGTCAAGCGATACCAAGGACGCTCCCAAGGTCATGATCGTGAGCGCTTCGATGGCGAAGGCCCTGTGGCCGGCCAAGGAGGCGGCAGGGAGCGTTGCCCACTGCTGGAGCAGAAACGACTACGGTCAGATCGGGAACGGCACCACTAACAACAGCAACATACCGGAGAAGGTGGTGGGGCAGCCGCAGGGCTACCGATAGACCCATAGGCCGTGGCTACGGTGGCCAGCAGGATTGGTCGGCAATGTAGCCCGGAGACACCAGTGACGAGTCTTTCGCCGGCAGATGCGCTGGCACGAGTACAAAGAAAAGAAGCGCGGGAGTTCTGGAGACCCCTCGTGCGTATCGCGTCACTTCCAACCCGACTAGGCAGGCGCTGCATAACACGGGTTGGCTCTGCGCGCGCCCAGCGCCCCGTGTGCTTCGCCGCTGGCGATGCGCGTACGATGCCTCGAAAATAAGCGCTCCCATCATCCACCCAATGCTCGAACCTAGAAGCCACGAACGAATGACGCTCACGCACAGCGACCCGCGCCTTCGATCCTCCAACGACCCCGTCATCGACTGGCTCCTCGATGCCGACCCGTCGATCCGCTGGCAGGTCATGCGCGACCTCACCGACACGCCTGCGGAGATCGTAGCGGCCGAGCGGTCGCGCGTCGCGTCGGAGGGATGGGGCCAGCGGCTGCTCGATCAACAGCGCCCCGACGGCAATTGGGGCGATCGCACGGCCACGCCGCTCTGGTGGTCGAACCTGTACACGCTGGTGTTCCTGCGCGACCTGGGACTCGACCCGGCGAGCGAGCGCGCGCGAACCGCAATCGATCTCGTTCGCGGCAACGTCACGTGGGGACCCGAGTTCGATGACTCGCCCTTCTTCGAGGGTGAGGTCGAGCCGTGCATCAACGGCCGCGTCGTCGCGCTCGGCGCGTACTTCGGCGAGCGCGTCGATCGGCTCGTCGATCGACTGCTGAGCGAGCAGCTCGCGGATGGCGGCTGGAACTGCGAGGCGCAGCGTGGCTCGGTGCGATCGTCGTTCCACACAACGATCTGCGTGCTCGAGGGGCTGCTCGCGTTCGAGAAGGCGTTCGGCGCCACGTCGCCGGTGACAGACGCGCGGAAGCGCGCGCAGGAATATCTCCTCGAGCGTCGTCTGCTCCGACGGTTGTCGACCGCCGACATCATCGAGCCGACGTGGACGCAGTTCGCGTTTCCGACGCTCTGGCACTATGACGTGCTACGCGCGCTCGACTATCTGCGCGCGGCGGGCGTACAACCGGATGCGCGATTCGAGGAGGCAGTCGCGACGGTGGTCGAGCGGCGCCAGGGCTCCGGACGCTGGCTGCTCGACGCGCGACACCGCGACACGCTCCACGAGGAATTGGCCGGCACCGTCGGAGCGCCGAATCGTTGGATCACGTTGCGCGCTCGCCGAGTGCTGGACTGGTACGCACGTCGGGACTGAACGATTCAGCCATCTCCTTCACCGCACGAGGAGCGCGGCACTGAAACCTCCCGTTCAATCTCGAAGAATTGACGAGCTGCTTCCCGCGTCCGTCCGAGCGTCAACCACGGTTCGGATGTCACCAAGATATCGGCGCAGCGCTCGGCTTCCTCGTCACCCGCGATTGTGCGAATAATCGTTGGACCGTCAGACAAGCGAACCGACAACTACTGACTGCGGATTGCGGATGGACCAGCAATGTCATCGGCCTGACTGGATGGCGGAATCGACCTGGATTCTCCGTGTGCGGGTATCCAGAGTCTGTCGTCCGAGAGCTTCGCTTCCTGCCATGCGGCGAGGAGACGCCGCGGCGGTTCGTCCATCGCTTCGTCGGTA
>JACDCM010000172.1 GCA_013817545.1 Gemmatimonadaceae bacterium
GTACATCCGCAAATCCGAGTTTTCACACAGTCTCACGCGCGAGCGGACTGCCGCTACGATTTTCCCATCCTGATCGGCGTCGTTCGCGGAGCCGAATCTGCTTCTTGCTGACAAGATGGACTTGAGATTCGCATCGTTGAAAAAAATGCGAACGTCCTGTTTTATTGCCCGTTTGGCGGGCCCAGTATGTCGCTCAGTTGGGTGCGGCGCTGCATGTACTTCTCGGACTCGAAGGGCGACGGCATGGGCAGCAGTTCGGTCCACGCAATGCAGAGCGAGAAAACAACAACCGCCGCGGTGAGCACCGAGAGTCTCGGCGCCACGGCGCCGTTCAGAGCAACCGCGACAACCCACGACACTGTGAGGAACAAACTCACTATCAGGTGCGGCCAATTTACTAACCGACGCTCCGAAAAAGAGCCCATTTTCTGGGTGAGTGCGTACGGCGCTGGTCGGCCAACCAGAGCCCGCCAGGCCGCGATCACAAAAACGGGCCACTTCGCGAGCTGGAGTATCAAGGCGCGCCAATGAAGGCCACCCTCTCGCGTGGGGTCCAGATAAAAACGTCGTCGGAACCGCTCCGCCGCCATCAATAGCAGCGAAAGGCCCCCTAGAAACTGCAGCGTGCGGGAAGCAAGAAATGCGGGATTGGCGCCGACCAGCATCAGGTAAACCAGCAAAGCGTAAATCGCTGGGATCGTAAGCGGCCGCAGGTAGGATGCTCCGTGCAATACTCCGAGCAACCGCTCGATCACAGGCAGGCGTCCGGCCACGGATGGAAGCAAGCGGAACTTGATGTCGAGAACGCTCCGCGCCCAGCGCACCTGTTGCCGCAGATAGCCGAACCACTCTACCGGCGTAATGCCCATCGCGAGAATCTCGGGCACATAAACCCCCCGCCAACCATTTGCCCGGTAGATGAGCGTAAGGAGCAGATCGTCGGCGTCGTGCGCCGCGAAACCCCCAACCTGGCGAAGCGCCGCGAGACGCTGCGTGCTATGGCTACCAATGAGAATTGGGTGCCCGAGAGCGAAGCTGGCCATGAGGTGCGTTGAATAGTACGCGTACGTTTCCTCGGCGGCACCGCGCGCAATGAAGCTCGCGCTCTGGTTGTAATAGATTTGCGGCGCCTGCACGTACGCGATCGAAGGGTCGCGGAAGTAACCAAGAACGCGGGTAAGGAATTGCCTTTCCGGAATGTGATCGGTATCGAATGCCACAATGATGTCGTAACTCCGCGAATCGTCGGAATCCAGCCAGGCATTGTAATTCCCATGCTTGGAACTCCGCTGGAAGTGCCCCGCATCAGACTGATACTGGGGTTTCCCCTTGCGCGTGAAATGCCGGACACCCAATTCGCGGCAAATGGTTTTCACCGGCTCAGCGTCACCCTCGTCCAGCACCCACGTTTCGTGTGGGTACTCCATGGCAACGAGTGTGCGGAGCGTCTGTTCGAGCATCGTTAATGGTTCGGCGCCTGGCACAAATGTCGTGACCGCGGCGACGCGCAGGCCGGGTTCCGGCGACATTGGTTTTGGACGACGCATGGCTGAGAGGGAGAGCCAGCGGGAGAGCCACGAGCCGAGGTAGAAGACCAGCAGCAACGATGAAGCTGCGAATGCCACGGGATAGATGCGGCGGTCCGATAGCGATAACCAGTGCCACAGGAACGCGGCCATTGCTACGACAACCGTCAGCGTCAGGATGCCGAACGCCGCACTGTCCGCTGTGCTGAATACACGATCCGTGAGCACCAGGGCCGCGTCCGCTTCAGCGGACGCCTGGCCGTCGGATGACTGGCGCGCGCCGGTCCCTCTCTCTCCGTCCGTTTGTGGCCCGATAAATCCTCACGAGGTTAGCCGCTTATGGCGGAGGTTGCTCGAACCAGCCATTCTTGAGTGATCGCATCACGCTGCGGGATGCGCCAAAAACTCGGAGTCTCGCGCAAGAAGAGTGACGCCTAATATAAATGACGGTCCCGACAGTTGCAGGATAATGCATGGAGCTCCTGGGCCTGGGCGGCGTACCCAGGTGGCTCGCCTGACATTGTGAGGCTCCCCGGCAGTACCGCACCCTCTACCCCCCGTTACATTTGATCTTTACACCGCTGAATCTCCTCCCCCCGGCCATGTCAGAGCGCGACCCACTTGTACCGGTAGCAGCCGTCGATCATCGCCTTTCGATCTTCGGCGACCTCGGGGAAATTGCGCACGACCTGGCGCACTTTCGGGAGCTGCTCGTCCAGATCACCCTGCGAGACATCCGGATACGCTACAAGCAGGCCGTGATGGGCATAGGCTGGGCTGTCTTGACGCCCCTCGTCGTGGTGCTCTCCGGGTGGGTGCTCCGCCTGGCCTTCGCGCGCATGTCCGGAGAGCCGGTGTCTCATCAGGTTCTTGCCGGAATCGCTGTGAAGTCGCTCGGTTGGGCCTTTTTTGTCGGTGCGCTCAGCTTCAGCACGGCGAGCATTACGGCGAACCTTCCGCTAATCACGAAGGTGTATTTCCCTCGCGAGATACTTCCGCTTGCCGCGGTGCTTACACAGGTGGTGGATGTCATCATCGCTGCGATCGCGCTATGCGTCGCACTACCTTTTTTTGGCGTCGGACTGTCAGCCGCGCTTCTGTGGATACCGGTTCTTGCTATTCTCCTTATGGCGCTTACGACGGCCGCCGCACTTCTTCTCAGTTGCCTCAACGTCTTCTTCCGCGACGCGAAGCACCTGGTTCAGATACTGCTCAGCTTCGGTATATTCTTCACGCCAGTTTTTTATGGAGCAGACGCTTTTGGTCCAAGAGCCGCTCGGCTGGTGATGCTCAATCCGCTCGCGCCACTTCTGGAAGGGACGCGGCTTGCGATCGTAGACGGACACAACCTCCTCGTCCCGCTAACTTCCAGCACGGGCGCGGTTGCGTGGAGCCCGGCATACCTCGCGTACGCCGCGGTTGTGAGTGTGGTGGGGCTGGTGGCGAGCGCGATCATCTTCCACCGGGCGGAGTTCGTCTTCGCCGAGTACGTTTGAAGAGCGCCGGAACCGCGACGTGAGCATCGGTCACATCGAGTTCGCTGGCGTCTGGAAGAAATTCCGCTACGGTGAGTTGCACAACCGGCTGCGCGACTTCATCCCTGCACTGGCTGCACGCGCTACGGGTCTTTCGCGCGGTGCGGGCCGCCCACCGCAGGACGGGCTGCCCGAGGGAGAGTTCTGGGCTCTCCGCAACGTGAGCTTCGAAGTCCGCCCGGGCCAAGCGTTGGGAATAATCGGGCCGAACGGTGCTGGGAAGTCCACTGTCCTCAAGCTGCTCACGAGAATTTTTCGTCCTACTTTCGGCCACTGCGGCGCGTCCGGCCGCATCGGCGCCCTCATTGACGTCTCCGCCGGATTCCACCCCGATCTTACCGGCCGGGAAAACATCTTCCTTCAGGGAGCGATCATGGGCATGCCGAAGCGCGAGATCGTGAGCAAGTTCGATGAGATAGTGGAGTTCTCCGGCATCCCCTGGTTCATCGACACACCGGTGAAGCGTTATTCCAGCGGAATGCAGGCTCGCCTGGGTTTCGCCATCGCGGCTCACCTCGACCCCGATGTTCTGATCATCGACGAGGCGCTCGCGGTTGGCGACGCGGCCTTCCAGCGCAAGGCGATTGACCGCGTGACGGAACTCGTGCGGAGCGAGATTCCGGTGGTTGTGGTATCGCACCAGCTGGACACCATCTCGAGTCTCTGTACGCAGGCCCTCCTCCTCAACCGTGGCGGGGTACAGCACTCGGGTACGCCGCGAGAGTGCATTGCCATATACCTGCGAGGAATCGCAGAGGAGGACGCGCCCGCGGCGGGACAGGCAGCCGCTCGCATCGAGTCCATGCGTCAGGTAGACGATATTCCAGTCACATCAGGTGGTGAGCTGCGCGTGGAACTGCGTGGCTCGATCCGCGATGGCGGATGGCCAGCCGTCGAGAGTGTGTCCTTGCGCGTACGCTCGGCGCTGACCGGCGAGGTGATATTCGAGACGAGCACGTTGCGGCTGGGACTGTCACTCCCCGAGTCTGGCCGCTTCAGCGTTGAAGCCGAGCTTCAGATGAACGTCCCGCCAGGGATGTACACGCTCGAGAGTTTTGTCTGGGATCGCATGATGGAGCGCGAGTCTTTCGCTGGCCCGCGCATTTCTGTGGAAGTTCGGGGCGGAGAGGAATTCGCCGGCACCGTCCAGATGAACCCGCGGATGCGCCTCACGGCGGATGCTCCCGCCGCGAGCGAGGCTTAACCAGAAATGTCTGATGTGCCAGGCGAGTCTAAACGGCATCCGGAATGGGTAGCCTATGAGCCGGACCTCGTACCCCCGTTTTCGCTCATGGGCGGAGAGGGGATTACTGTGCTCGAGGAATGGTTCCGCTGGGCGGAGGAGTGGAGCATGCTGCTTCGGTTCTACGGCCGAATCGCCGCCGAGAGCCGCGTGCTCGAGATCGGGTGTGGGCTGGGACGCGTTGCATTTCCGCTCCGCTACGTGTTGTCTCAGGATGGAGGTTACACGGGCTTCGACATCGTCAGGAGCAAGATCGAGTTTCTGCAACGCAATTTCCAACCGGCGCACCCGAACTTCCGCTTTCATTGGTCGGACGTTCGCAACACGTACTACAACCCTGAGGGCCGCCTTCGTGCGGCGGACTATCGCTTTCCCGTCACGGATGAGTCCGTGGACATCGTTTTCGCGGCGTCCGTCTTTACGCACATGCTTCCGGAAAACGCGGCGCATTATTTTCGTGAGACGGCCCGCGTGCTGCGCCCTGGCGGACGTTGCGTCTTCAGCTTCTTCCTTCTGGACAACTACCGCCCAGGGCTACAGCGCCCGAGCGGCTTTGCGCGCGACATCTTCAACTTCGCCTACGAATACGCCGGTCATGGCGATGACTTCGCCATAGTTGAGCCACAGAATCCGGAGCAGATGACAGCGTATCGGCTTGGCCTGATCGAGCGGCTAGCCGCCGACGCGGGGCTTCGGCTCGCACTGCCACCGGCGCCGGGAATGTGGTCCGGCAGCTTTTCGTCATGGATCGGCTCTCAGGACACGGTGGTATTGACCACCGGCGGCGCGTAGCGTTTTTTCGCCCTTTTCTTTCCCAACCGCGCTTTGCCAACCGCCGTCCGCGACGTAGACGCGCAGCGCCCGCCGCCCGATCTGGCTGGACTGCACGGGTACGACAGTGCGTTGGTCCTGGTGCGCTGGGGAGGTGTCCCAGTAGGCAAGCTGACGCTGCCGGTGTACGCCGACCGCGTTGACGGGGCAGTGCTTCGCCAAGGCATACTCGATGTCGCCGCCGAAGCGATCTGGCGGCTGAGTCTGAACGATTATCTCGGCTGGAACGATGCTGATCCCGGGCCTGTGCCGACTGCGACCGTCGCCGTGTGCACGCGCGACCGCCCGGACGACCTGGAACGCTGCCTCGCCGCGTTGCACAAGCTTCCGAATGAAGGGCAGGAGCTGCTCGTCATAGACAGCGCATCCAGGGGAGAGGCCACACGCTGCGTGGTTGATCAGTATCCTCGCGTGCGGTATGTGCGCGAGGAAAGACCCGGGTTGGATGTCGCGCGCAACCGAGCGCTTCGCGAGGCGAATAGAGACGTCGTTGCTTTCACCGACGATGACGCCGCGCCTGATGCCGGCTGGCTGGGTTCGCTGCTTCGCAACTTCGGTGACCCGCGCACCCTGTGTGTCACCGGCCTCACCATGCCAATCGAGCTCGATACTGCCGCGCAGGAGTGGTTCGAGCGCACCAACGGGTTTGGCCGCGGCTTCGCGCGCGTGTCGTACGACGGCTTGCGGCACGACTCCTTTCTGGTGGCGCGCGTCGGCGCGGGAGTGAACATGGCGCTGCGGAAAAACGTGCTGCAGCGGGTGGGACCGTTCGACGAGGCGCTCGACGCCGGTACGCCGACCCACTCTGGCGGCGACCACGACATGTTCACGCGCATCCTCGCGCACGGGTACCGTATCATCTACGATCCCTCCGGACTCGTGTGGCACCGGCACCGGCGCGACTGGGAAGCAGTTCGCCAGGCGTTGTACGGTTACGGTGTGGGAGTGTACGCGCATCTCACCGGGCACCTTCTACGGCGGGAGGTACGGGCGCCAGTGATCGCGCTTGGCTGGCTCGGAACGCAGATCCCGCAGCTCGCGCATTCCCTGCTTCGCCGCCGGGGAAGCATACCGCTCGATCTCCTGTTCGCTGAACTGCGTGGGTGCGCTGCCGGCC
This sequence comes from Gemmatimonadaceae bacterium, assembly GCA_013817545.1. Taxonomy (GTDB): domain Bacteria; phylum Gemmatimonadota; class Gemmatimonadetes; order Gemmatimonadales; family Gemmatimonadaceae; genus JACMME01. Next base: position 6,253 of record JACDCM010000172.1, read on the forward strand.
CGGGCGCATACATCGCATCGCGCCGCGCGCTGTCGCGTCAGTCTTCGGCGCCGGGATCCTCGTGACGAGCTCAGCGCGCCTCGCTGTCAGTGTCATCATCCCGACGCACGACCGGCGCGCCTCAGTGCTGCGTCTCCTCGTCGCCCTGCGCGACGGTTCGTTTCCGCACAACCAGTTCCACGTGGTAGTGGTTGCGGACGGATGTACTGACGACACGGTGGCGGTATTACGAACGACGCAATTCCCCTTCCCGGTGCTGGTATTGGAGCTGTCCCCAGGGCGCGGCGCCGCCGCCGCGCGCAATCTGGGAGCGGCATACGCCACGGCGGACGTCTTGGTGTTTATTGACGATGACATCGAGCCGCTTCCAGAACTGCTCGAGGCGCACACACGGGCGCACGAGCGCGGCCCCAACCAGGTGGTGATCGGGCCGCCGCTGCCAGTCCGAGCACCGGATTGTGACTTCGATACGCTCGCCGCCTGGGGATGGTGGGAAAAGCAGTTCGCGATGCTGCGACTGAAGGGGCATCGCTTCACGTACGAGAACGTTTTCAGTGGAAACTTCTCGATGCCGGCGTCCCTTTTCGCCGCCGTTGGCGGGTTCGACGTAGCTCTCAATTGCCACGAGGATTACGAGCTGGGGCTGCGCCTCATGCGTCATGGCGCCGACGTCGTCTTCGTCCCCGAAGCGGCAGGCTACCACCACGAGCTTCGTGATCGCCGCCGGCTGATTCTCCGCAAGCGCGCGGAGGGAAAAGCCGACGTTTTTCTCGCGAAACGTCACCCCGATTTATGGCCCTCGCTCCGCCCCGCGCTGCCTCTTGCTTCTGGACGGTCTCCACTCGGAATACTCCGACGTTTGGCGTTCGCTTCGCCGACGGTCGGAGATCTGGTCGCGCGAGCGATGGCGCTGTTACTGAACGCGCTGGAGTATCTGCGGATGCGCGGTACATGGCGCGAGCTTCAGGCTGGGGTGATGTACTATTGGTATTGGCGCGGCGTGGCGGAGACAGTCGGCACGACGCGCGCTCTCGCCGAGCTGGCTGCATGGTGCACTCAGGCCGGTGCCGAGGAAGCCAGCGCCGCCGCGCGGTCCGAAATCGATCTCGACCTGCGCGACGGAATCGCTGAGGCGGAGAGACGGCTGGACGAGCACCGGCCTGCCGGCGCACGTATTCGCTTCGGCATTCATGAAATTGGCCATATCCCGCCGCTCCCGGGCGCGGAACCGCTTCGCGGAGTGCACCTTCGCGCTCGCCTCGCAAACGACTTCTCCGTCCCGCTGGGTCGCGTGTTGCAGATCGAGGCGGCGCTGAATGGTGGGCTCGAATACTTGTTGGGGAACGCAGTCGACAGAAAGGAGGAGGGAGAAGGAAGGGAGGAATTCAGCGCACCGGAGGCGTACGCGGGAAGCACACACGCTGCGAAAGATCTCGGCAACACGGATCACGCTGCAAGCGCCGACAACGGGGTATCCGTCATCATCCCGGTCCACAACGCCGCCGAAACGCTAGCCGAAACGCTCGACTGCCTGCTGGCGCAGACATTCTCGCGCTGGGAAGCCATCATTGTCGACGACGGGTCATCCGACGACAGCGCAAGGATCGCCGGGTCGTATGCGGCCAGCGACGCGCGCATCCGTGTGATCACGCAACCGCGTGCCGGAGCTGGCGAGGCGCGCAACCGCGGCATCCAGCTGGCGAGAGAAGAGTGGTTGTACTTTCTGGACGCAGACGACTGGATTCTCCCAACGCTTCTGGAACGTATGATGGTCGCGATCTTAGCCGACCAGGCGCTCGACGCCGTACACTGCGGCTGGTCGCTCATGACGGACGCTCGGGAACGCATCGAAGATGGAGTCTGCCATCAGACCGGGGACCTGTTCCCGCTGCTCGCCCGGCGGAACGCTTTCACAATCCACGCCTGCGTAGTTCGGCGCGTTCTTGTCCAGCAGGCGGGAGGCTTCGATCCGTCCTTTCGTGTAGTGCACGATTGGGTGCTGTGGCAGCGCATCGCGCGCGGCGGCGCCGTTTTCGGCGCTGTGCGCGCGACGCTCGCGCACTATCGCATGCGTGACAGCTCCCTCAGCGCCAACGCACTTGCGCTGGCGGCTGAGGCGGTCCGAGTGATCGAGCTCGGACACTCCCGCGACCAGCGGGTTCCGATTTCTCTCCCCGCGCACGCAGACGGACGACCGGTGAACGAGCGCGCGTGCGCCGAGTTCGAGTATCT
>JACDCM010000540.1 GCA_013817545.1 Gemmatimonadaceae bacterium
CGCCTCATCATTCTTTCCGTCGCGGATGGCGCTAACGCATTTTTCGGTGTGAGGCAGCTGCTTGCGGGCGTCCTGCAGTGACCTCGAAACCTTCGTGGCCGCGTCGAGGAGCCTTCCGCCCTCCGCGACCGGCAGAGGCTGAACCCAGGCATTGTCGCGAGCGAGAACCATGGCGGACTCGATGCGGAAATTGCCGCCATCCTTGCTCACCACTCCCTCGAGATACTGGTCGGCTCGCAACTGCTGAGCTAGCAACCGGGCCGTAACGCGGTCGGGTGGTTCGTTCGGCTGAAAGCCGGAAGCTTCCAGAATGCCACTGATATTGTTCTTGTCGATGACATACAGGTCCTTCAGCGGAAAGTCCTGCGCGAGGCGCGAGCGAATCGCGTCGGCTGCCTGAACGCCCAACCCCTTTTCCTTCGAACGAAGCGTTGGAACAACGAAACGGGATGTGCCCTCTGGAGGAGCCTGAACGCGCGACCGTTGCGCCGCTATGCTGCCTGGTACGCTGCCGGCCAAGCCGGCAAGGAGCACTACCTGGCCAGTGATGCTTGCCTGACGCCGAAATGCCTTCACAGTCGTAACCTCCGGAGTGTTAAACAGGTGTGTCACTGACCCAATTGCGCGAGCTTCGGAATATCAGAAATGGGCGAAGAGGGACTCGAACCCCCGACATCCTGCGTGTAAGGCAGGCGCTCTAACCAACTGAGCTATTCGCCCGCGGTTCGAACGGTCGGCTCGTCCCCCTATGACGATGTACCCGTCGACGCACACGAGTTCCGCGCCGAGCGTAATCTACTTCAGGATGGCGACCGGAATAAGCACACAGTAGCCTAAAACGAGCAATATTGGAGCAATGGTTTCTCCACCGCGGGCGAGGTCAACATATCCGGCGAGGAGCGTTAAAGCAGCAGCTCCCCACCACATGAGCGCACGGGAGCGTGGATTGGTCTCGGTGTTTGCCATAAGATCAGAGTAGTGTAGGCGCGCCGCTGGAGCGTGTCAAGCAACTATCACGCCGATAGTTACGGAGACGGTGCGGCAGGGGGTGCGCGTGGTGGCGTGTCGGTGGAAGAAGAGGATGGCAGATCGCGGAGTAACTCTTCGAGCGCGCTCTCGCGCGCCGCACGTTCTGACGCCTCGTCGGCCGCAACCAGCGCTGCCAGGCGACGCCTGTCTCGCTTCTTTCTGGTGAGATACATCGGCAGGACCAATAGCATGAAAAGTCCTATAACCAGCGTGAAATCGGCTACCAGAGCGACTACTCCATACCGTCGGATCGTGCGTTCTTTCCAGCGCCGCTCGAAATCCTGTAGCGTAGTTCCGTAGGCCGCGCGGAAGGCGCGTTCCATATCGCCTTCTTCCTCCCAGTATCGCAGAAACAGCGTCAATCCGCGTTCGGCGTCCAGCCTCGCTATGTCGCTGACCGCTCGGTATGCCAGAGCGTACGCCGCCGATGCCCGCCCGCTGCCAGAGTGAAACTCGATATCCAGCGAATCGAGTGACGGAATGCGCCGCATGGCGAGCGCCATGCTCGTCGACAGTACCTCTTCACGTCCCCATTCACCGGCCGAATACGATGCATAGCCCTCGTCGAACCAGCGAGGTGGGAATCCGTTGAGTCGTTCGTGCAGCGCGAGGTGCGCCAGCTCATGCCGGAAGACGCGAATGGGATCCCCCGCCTCGGACGATGCGCTCCGTCCCTGCATGATGATTCGGCGCTCGTCTGGCATCGCGATGGCCACGCCCCATTCGGGCGCCGAGGGTCCCACCCACTCTCGGAAACGTTGCTCGTTCGGTGCGATAGCGAGCAGGACGCGTTGGGTGGGCCGCGCGAGGCCCGGGAAGCTGTCGTGCAGGACAGCATGATCCAGTAGCGAACGTGCGAGCTGCTGATCATTAGGATACGCGACGGCGGTGAAGCGGCCGCGGTCGATTCGCGCCGGAGAACTGGTTGCGGTTTGTGCAGGCGCTGAATGGGCCGCAACGATGGCGAGGAGGGCGCTCGCTACTGCGCTCGCGAGAGGTTGCCGCCTCCCTCTATATGCTTCAACATCTCGGCGCAGCGTTTCCCCCATGGGTTGAACTTGTTGGTGAGCGCGCCCTTGCGCCACGTCTCCTTCGCATCGTCTCGCGACCCACTGAACCAGAGTGAACGCCCCAACTCGTAATGCGCTTCCACAAGGTTTGGGCCAAGCTCGATACTCTTGCGGAAAAAGGCCTGTGCGTCCTCATACATCTCGCGCTCCAGATACACCAGCCCGAGGTAGAAATGCGCGTACAGCGTCGCCTTCCGATCGTTATCGATACGCGTGACCTTTGAGAGATGCTCTATGGCTTCGCCGAAAATTCCCTTCTTCAGGCAGATGTACCCCACATTCACTCTGGCGAGGGCATTTCCCGGCTGCCGCATCAGAACGCGCTGAAAGCTGAGTAGCGCATCGTCGTACTTCTCCTGCAGCATTAGCGCCCATCCAAGCAGCGACTCGGCCTGCGGGTCATCGGGCGCGAGCTCCAGTCCCTTATGC
>JACDCM010000541.1 GCA_013817545.1 Gemmatimonadaceae bacterium
CTTCACGGGGCTGCAACCGCACCGGGCAGAGAGTCTCGCGCGCTCGTCGCGCACTCCCGGGACAGGGAAGATCTATTGGGCGTGGTTGTTTTCGGTGAGGTCGCCGGAACGGTGGGCACCGGCAAGCTTCATTTCGTCAGCGTAACCGCCGGCGCGCGCCTGCAGGGCGTTGCTTCGCGGCTTATCGATAGCGCGATCGCGGATCTTGCAGAAGAAAAAGCCAGGTTTGTAGTGGCCGAACTGCCGGATGATCAGCGCATCGCAGCCGTGCGAGAACTGCTGCTTTCCAACGACTTCATCGAGGACGCGCGAATTCCGGACTTTTACGCTGACGGTGTCGCCCTTATCTGTTTCCGACGGGAAATCCCGAGGGGTATTTAAGCGCGAGTGGCGTATCGGTAGTCCGCGAGACCAGTAGTTACCGACAAAGATCAAGTCGTGCGGGGCCGTCGAATCGAGGGATGCATATCCGCACGATCCATCCGGAAGAAAAAAAGCCGATCCTGTTAAGGACCGGCTTTCTTCGCAATCCAGGTTATCCTATCTAAACATCGTTGCAGCTACAACCCCAGCAGCCAGCAAACCCGTCGCCGCGGCAGCTGCTACCATCGGGGTCATCTCGAAGGGACGACGCCACCAGGGCGTGATCACCATCGGAGCGGTCTGTGGAAGCGCCGCCATGATCGTGTCGAACACGTGCGCCGGCGTTGTCATCCGACGACGCGTTTCCATATCCTTGTTCAGGGCGCTCCAGAATGCAACGTCGCGCGACGTGTCGCCGCGACGTACAGCTGCCTCTGGAAGGTCGCCGTCCAGCCAGGCGTGCACGGCAGCCGGCGTCTGGCGGTGCTTGAGCGGAACCTCGCGGTCCGTCACGGGACGCGAAACCTGCTCGTCATTCTTACGCTCACGCGATGGTTCGTTGTGGAGCGGCTTCTCGTTCATGTCTTCGTACATCATTAGGCGTATCTCTCCTCGAGCAAATCCTGGAGCGCCTCTCGAGCGCGGTGAACGCGCATCTTCAGTGCCCCGACGGTTGTCCCCAGCAAGTCGGCCATCTCCTCGTATGACCGCCCCTCCACATGCTTCATTACGAATGCCTCTCGCAACGACGGCGCCAGTGACTCCAGCGCGCGATCCAGATCGGAACGCAATTCTGTCCGATCAAGCTCTTCCTCCGGTGTCGAGAAATTCGAGGGTTGATCATCTTCCTCGTAGCTCAGGTGGCTCCGCCGAATGTTCTTGAGCCAGTCCTTGCAGCCGTTCGCAACGATCCGGAATACCCAGGCATCGAACCTTCCATGCACTTCTGCCAGGTGTTGGTAAGCCTTGATCAAGGACGCTTGAAGGATATCCTCCGCAACATCGGGGCTTCCGGTCATGCCGAGCGCGTGCCGGTACAGCGGGTCGCTGTACCTCTTGATCAGAACTCCAAATGCATTGCGATCCCCCGCGAGAACACGGGATATCGCTTCCTGATCCGCCTGCAGCTGGTCGACTATCGGGCGTGCTGTTTCAGCTGATGTGCTCACGACGCTAGCATAACGACTTTTGCGCTCGCGGGACAGGCCTGCGGCGATCGGAAACGGCTGGGCGTAGGTTGCCATATTGCCGATGGACGAGCCACAAGGAGAGAGGTAACTCCCCGAACTGTGTAGAAAAATGATGATCGCATCGTCTGCTGCCGTTGTTCACAATTTCCGCTACGTGCGCAGTCTCGCGTAGTGCAGCATTTCATGGACTCGATCGCCGCTATACCGCCGGCCATCTCGGTCGCTGTCCGCCCTGTATCGCTTGTATTCCTGCCCAAAGGTCCTCACTTCGCCGTCTACGGACGCGGAAGCCAGAATAGCCGTCAGCTCATCTTTCGGAAGCAGCCCTTCGGAATTGTAGCTCACGAGCACATGCCGCGCTCTCGAGGCCGCCAGCAATTCCTTCAAGGCAGACGCCACGGTGCTACGCGAACACCAGGCACTTTTTTGGGTTTTATCCCTGACAAGTCCAGTCACTCCTCTCGGTGAGGGGCGCCGGTCGAACCAGCCTCGCGCTATTATTTCCGGAACGTGATAGTATCCTGAGTATTGTCGGGCGTTATACGGCGGATCGACATACAGCAGCTCTATTCGTCCGGCGTCGCGCGCAACCAACACCGCATCGGCAAGGTGCGCACTCGAGTTCGGCGGCGTGGAGATAGGGATTTCTGGCGACAGGACGAGGTGACGGCGGGCATTCGGTTGCCACTCTTTCATGTAAGCTGCATAAACGCCAGTCGTATTTGCTACACGATCAGCGCCCTCTATCAGTGCCGCCAGGAGTAAAAAGTAGGGATCTTCGCCGATGAGCCCATCTCCGCGCCACTCGTGCAGCTTTTTCCTGATCGCATCGATTCGCGCCGCGTTCTCGTCTGTGAAGTACATCCGGCGCCCTCCCATCGCTGGCGAAAACTCCGAGCTCATCAGTCCGTTGTCCGGCTCCAACCAGCGTTCCAGATACTCGGCGATTGCATGGAGCGACGTGCCACCA
>JACDCM010000542.1 GCA_013817545.1 Gemmatimonadaceae bacterium
GTCCATTATTGCCTGGATCGTAGTCGGTCTAATCGCCGGCGCGATCGCAAAAGCCATTATGCCCGGTAATGACCCGGGCGGGTTCATCGTGACGATGATCATCGGCGTCGTTGGCGCTATTCTCGGTGGGTTTCTTGGAAATATGCTGTTCAACACTGGCCTGGACGGCTTCTCGATCCAGACCATCCTGCTCGCCATCGTAGGCGCGCTTGTCCTTCTCTTTATCTACCGCATGGCGACACGGCGAACGCCGTAGCTTCGGTAGCACGGTAGTACGCATCGCGGAGGGATCGCTTGCCGCTCTGGCTGCATTGGATCCTGCTTGGTTTGCTCGCGGGAGCTCTTGCGAAGTTCCTGGTGCCAGGGCGGGATCCCTCCGGATGCATCGTGACCATACTGTTGGGTATCGCCGGAGCGTTTATTGGCGGCTGGATCGGCACCCAGATGGGGTGGGGCTCAGTTGGAGCTGCCGACCTGAACTTGCGCTCTCTCGGTCTCGCTACTCTAGGTGCGATCGTCCTGCTCCTGGTAGGCAGGGTTTTATTCCGCAGGCGAAGGAGTGATCCGGATCGCTGATCCGGGCAGGACAGGGCGCGATTACCGCCGCCCAGCGCGTTAGCTTTCGTAGGTGAAGTCCAAGATCGTCATCCGCGGCGCGCGGCAACACAACCTCAAGAATATCCACCTGGAGATACCACGGCGTAGCGTCGTGGTTATAACAGGGCCATCGGGGTCGGGGAAATCCTCGCTCGCCTTTGACACGATATACGCCGAGGGGCAGCGTCGGTATGTCGAATCGCTGTCGGCCTATGCGCGCCAGTTTCTGGAGAGGATGGAGAAGCCCGACGTCGATCACATCGACGGTCTGTCTCCTTCTATCGCCATAGAGCAGAAGAATCCGGTCAAAACCGCTCGCTCGACCATCGGTACGGCTACCGAGATTTACGATTATCTCCGGCTGCTCTGGGCACGCGTGGGTCACACTTTCTGTGCGGTGTGTGGCCGGGAGATGCGTCCCGATACCGTGCAATCGGTGGTGGACTCGGTGCTTGCCCTGCCGCCTGGAACGCGCTTCTCTGTTGCATTTCCACTCGTTCTCAGCAGTCTGGTAACGCAGGAAACCGTTATCGAGAATCTTCGGGCTCAAGGATTCGTCCGCCTCTGTATCGATAGCGTCACGAAGCATGTGGATGAGCTGGCTGCAGGCGGGACGGAAATAACCGACGCGGCGGAGCGGCTCGTGGTGGTTGACCGGCTCGTGGTCGCCGCCGAAACTGAACGCCGCCTGACCGATGCCGTTGGAACCGCGTTCAGCGAAGGAGATGGGGAGTGCGTCATACTCCTCGCGTCGCCTGTTGCGCCACGGTCGGGCGCGGAGCCGCTCGACCGTCTTCGCTTCACTGAACGATTCCAGTGCGCGTATGACGGAACCAGAGCGCCAACACCGGCGCCGCAGCTCTTTTCCTTCAACAATCCGCGTGGCGCCTGCCCGACTTGCAATGGCTTTGGTGCAGTACTGGAGTACGACGAAGCGCTCATCGTTCCCTACCCCGACCGCAGCCTGCGCGAAGGTGCGATCGATCCATGGACAAAGCCCAGGTACGAGAAGAAACGTCGTGCGCTTGCCGATTTTGCCAAGCAGAACGGGATACCACTCAACGTCTCGTGGCGGGACCTTCCGCCAGACGCCCGGCAGGCTTTGCTCAGGGGGCGCGGGCGCGGGTTCAAGGGTATTGTGCCCTTTCTTCGCGACCTCGAGGAGAAGCGGTACAAGCAGTACATCAGGGTATTCCTGCGGCAGTATCAAACCGCACAGGAATGCGCTGATTGTCACGGGGCCAGGTTGAACCCCGAGGCGCTCGCAGTCAGGATCGCTGGAAGTACTATCTCCGAAGCGTCCGCGTTGCCGCTTGACCGGCTTGCGAGCTGGCTGGACGGGATTTCGTTCTCGGATTTCGAGCAAAAGATCGCCGACAATGTTCTGCGCGAGGCACAGTCTCGCACGCGCTTCCTTCTGGATGTCGGACTGGGTTATCTGACGCTCGACCGAGGGATGCGCTCGCTCTCCGGGGGCGAAGCGCAACGTATCGGACTCGCCAATTCACTTGGATCTCAGCTCGTCGACACGCTGTATGTGCTTGATGAGCCTTCGATCGGGCTGCATCCCCGAGACTTGAACAGATTGCTGGTACTCCTGCAGCGTCTCCGCGCCAGCGGCAACTCTGTAATCGTGGTGGAGCACGACCTCGAGGCTATTCGAGCGGCGGACTACATGATTGAGCTCGGACCGGGCAGCGGAGAGCATGGAGGGCAGGTCGTGTGGGCCGGGCCGATCTCGCGCGTGGCGGAGAGCCCGCTGACCGGGGCGTACCTCACGGGGGCCAAGAGCGTGCCTGTACCATTGGAGCGACGTCCGGTGGGGCCGCGCTGGATCACATTGACGGGTGCCCGCGAACATAATCTGCGCGGAGTGAACATGAAGATTCCGCTGGGCGCCCTCACAGTGGTCACTGGCGTGT
>JACDCM010000173.1 GCA_013817545.1 Gemmatimonadaceae bacterium
TACGCGCCTGACGCGCACATTCTTCTTTCGGAAACTTTTCTTTCCGACCACTGCTTTCGAGTACAACGCCCAACTGCTTCCCAGGACACGCTCATCGGTCTAGCATTTGAGCCACTGAAAGAGCGCAAGCTGCCGGACGTGAAAGGCGTTCTCTGGCTGAATGCCAGCTCCGCGAAGCTGCTGTACGTCGACTTCGTGTACACGGGACTCGTGCGAAAAATCCCACGCGACAAGTTTGGCGGACGAGTGTCTTTCAGCCAGCTTCCGAGCGGTGCGTGGTTTGTCCACAAGTGGGGAATAAGGATGCCGATCCTCGTGCAGATGCGCCTGCCTGGACGAGACTCATCCGTGCCGGGTGGCGTGCTCGTTAGCGCACCTCGAATTGGGCAGGTGTACGTGGGAATGCGTGAGCGAGGCGCCGAAGTCGTTCCGCTCGTAACGCGGGCGGTGGCGTCGGATACGGGTCGGGGTTCTGCCGCGTCGAGCGCAAGCAGCTCGGCCGCTGGTGCATCGGTTGAGGCATCGCTGCCACCGGACGCTGTTGTCGAGGGCATGGTGTTCGACAGCACCAGCGGCGCTCCGCTCGCGGACGCAAAGGTTTTGGTGGCCGGGAGCTCACGTACCGCGTTGACTTCTCGCGACGGGCGGTTCGAGATCGACAGCCTCACATCGGGAAACGTGACAATCTCATTCACGCACCCACGCGTGGATTCTCTTGGAATGTTGCCCTCCAACAGGGAGATTCAGTTGCGCCAGGGTGAAACTGTGATCGCAGAGCTATCGATTCCTTCCAGCGCCGCGCTTATGGCGAAGGAATGCAGCGAAAGCGCGACAGCTATGGAACCCGGCGCGGGGATGGTTCGCGGGCAGGTGCACGACGCTTCGAATGATGCACCACTGGCGAATGCCAGCGTCACGGCTCAGTGGGTCGCCATGGTGGGCAGTGGGGAAAGGAAGGAAGTTACAGCGACGAGCGATGCGTCGGGTCGCTACGCTATCTGTGGAATTCCGTCAGGCAGGCCAGTCGTGGTGCGCGGCGAACATGCGAAACGATTCACTGACGCCCGCCGCGTGCAGATAAAACCGGCGGGTGTTTCGATATTGGATCTTCGCGTGGAGCCGGCCGGAGCAGACTCGAACAGGCCCTGACTACTGCGCGCGTAGCTTCGCCAGGCAGTAGTCGAAGTAATCCAGGCTGGCGTTGGCGCGCGAAACCAGCCCTTCCGCAATGCCAATGCGCGAATCCGGGATGTCGGCAACCTGCGCGCGCACCACGTGCTCCAGCCATCCTTCCGCGTGCCCGATATCGATTATGGCGTGAGCTCCATAGTAGCTCATGGTCTTTTTCTGTATGCCTACGCGGTGGGCGCCGTGCACTACCCGCGTGCAGCGCTGGGGCGCAAGCAGCTCGACCGCACCCAGGGCACCCTGAGCGCGGAACGCGTTCCGCCGCGAAATGGAGCACCACAGCATGAGATTCACGCCGGAGAGCACTTGCCACGGAAGCTCGTCCGCTCCAGGAGCGGTAACGTCGAGATCGGCCGCGAGGCGGTGAAAGAGATGAGTGTGCACCGCGTGCTCTTTTCCGTTGCCCATCTCATCCCAGTAGTTGCTCGCCATCTCCATCTTCACGTCGCCGCGCGTGCCGACCTGCGAAAGCGCTACGAGATCGTCGAACGCGGCTTCTCCGGCGCTCTCCATGGTGAAGAACCAGTGGATCTGCTCCAGCGTTGCTTCGCTGGCGAGAAAACTGTACAGCTCATGCTCGTACAACGGATGCGTAAAGGCGGTGCGACGATACCACTCCACGAACAAGCCCGGTTCGCTCGGCAAGTCACTATCCGACAGAGGCACGACCGCGCGCGCCCTGGCGAGAGTGTCCCGCTCCCACGCCGATTCCAGTATTCCTGTCAGCCGGCAGGCAAGCGGATGCCACTGATTGACCGCCAGGCCGTGGTTCGGCAGGCGCATGTGCTGCTGATACAGAGCGAGCAGTGCCCGGTGGTGCGAGTCGCGGGCGGAGTGATCAATCCAGCGCGCGCTCTGGCGCTCGGTGGTGGAGTGCGACGGATAGGCGCGCGCCGATAGCGCAGTTGCCTGTGCGATCAGCTCGTTCTCCAGGCTTGGTTGTGCAGCGATCGTCGCATCCAGAGGGCCCCCGGAGAGGATATCGCGAAGCCTTGCGGGGAAATCTCCCTTGCCCGCCGGGTGGAGACGACGCAGATCCGGCAGCTCGATAAACTGCACGATGGTGCGCTCGCGGTCAGCCGTACCCATCCGGCTCATGTCAACGTCGCGCTTCGTGTTGCCAACCGTGGCAACGCCCTCACTCTCAACGATCGGCATTGTGGGTTCCCGGAAGTCGACTATCTCGCACGCCACTTGCGAGTCACGCTGCGGCGCCTAGGATTCGCAGCCGCTAAGTGCAAGTCTCTTGCCCCCAACCAACAGAGGCGAGGAATATATCCATTTCGCAACAAGCCCGCACGCCAGCTTTCATCCGTCCCGTTCCACCTTGCTCCCGGCTCGCGTCATTCGCCGAGGAAGCCGGCCGTCTCGAGCGATTCCAGCCACCGTTTCGGTTCTCCAGCTTCTTTTCGCCAGAGGACACTCTCCTCTGCGTGCTGGCGGGTGAACGCGCACTGGTCGCCCACGCCGGTAAAAATTCCAGCATTGTGGAACTGACTTCCGGAAGCGGTCTCGTTGGCCTTCAGCTTCTCAACCTCGAGCCGGGCGCCAGGCTCTTTGGTGTTGACGTGGATTGCGACGCGGAGAGTATTGCCCGGGCGAATGCAGAGCTTCTGGGCTATGGGGGCCGAGCGCGCTTTGCGTGCGCGTCTCTCTGGGATGGCGGCATGGAATCGATGCTCCATGCTGAGAATACTGACATGCTCGTTTGCAATCCGCCCTACATTCCGGAGCCACCCGGTGCAGCGTTGCCAGTGGAAGCAGGTGCGGGAGCCGACGGCAGCGCGCACCTGCGCCGCGTGGTCGCGCTAGCCAAGGCTACGCAACCAGAGACGCTCGTGCTTTCGTGGTGTTCGCTCTGCGATCCGGAAGGGATCGTTGGCGACGCTGAAGAGGCAGGATACCACCTCGATGAACTGTTCGTAGTGGTGATTGCTGACGGCGAATACTCCGGCTCGGTGCATGATTACCTCGTGACCCTGCCAACGGCGTTCCTCAATAGCTCGCATGAGACGATTGCCGCCGTCGCATCCGACGGCGCGGCGCGTTTTGCGTACCTGCTCATGTCGGGATCCTTCACTCGCGATGGGATGCCCTCACATGCCGGACAGAAAACCATGCGCGCACTCTGCACCGACTTCGCCGATCGCGGAATCCGCGCGTTAGAGACTTTTCAGGGCGCTACCGAAAGCCGCATCTGGTTATTGGATCGGTGGGACGAGATCGCGCTGCGCGCCATACTGCACGGCCCGATGGACGCGCGTCTGCACGCGCTCTCTCCCTGAGCTGACGATGCGATTCCTGGGTATGGGAGAGCACGTAGCGCTTGGGGACATGTACCTGAGGCTCGCCGCTCAGGGACACGACGTACGTGTATACGTGGACGACGTAGAAATGCGCGATGACATCATGCGTGGCATGCTGGAGTTCACCACGGATTGGAAGAACGAGCTGAACTGGGTGCGGTCGGCTGGCGACGACGGGATCATCCTCTTCGAGACAAGCATACACGGTGATCTGCAATCAGAGTTACGATCCCAGGGCTACAACGTGATTGGAGGTAGCCCGCTAGGCACCAGGCTCGAGATAGACAGGGCGTACGGACAGCAGGTTATGCGCGACACCATGGACATCCAGACTGCCGCGACCCATCGCTTTTCGGGCTTCGACGATGGGATTCGTTTCCTGCGCGAGCATCCCGGCCGCTTCGTCTTCAAGATGAATGGCGCCGGCTACGCCTCATTTCGGAACTACGTTGGCGAGATGGCTGACGGCTCGGACATGGTAGCCATGCTGTCGCTGCAGCGTGACCGCTGGGCTTACGAGGAGACACCGGACTTCGTTCTGATGGAGCACATCCACGGCGTCGAGATCGGTGTGGGTGCGTACTTCAACGGGGAGCACTTTCTGCAACCTGCCTGTCTCGACTGGGAGCACAAGCGCTTTTTCAACGGCGACCTCGGCGAGCTCACGGGCGAGATGGGAACGCTTGTTACGTATCGTGGTTACGAGCGGCTGTTCGAGCACACGCTGGCGCGCATGGCGCCCCTGCTCGCGGAAGACGGCTATGTCGGCTACATAAATGTGAACACGATCGTGTCGGAGCGAGGAATCGTTCCTCTCGAATTCACTACTCGCTTCGGCTATCCGGGTTTCGCCATACTCGATGCGCTGCACGTCGGTGTCGGCTGGGCCGAAATATTCTCCGCGATGGTCACGAAAAAGACGCTCACCTTTCCGACTCATTCGGGATATGCGCTTGGTGTAGTGCTCACCGTCCCTCCATTCCCGTATTCGTTCGGATACGAGAATCTCTCCAAGGGAATGCCGATTTCATTCCGCGGAGACATGACTGCCGACGACCGCGACGGGCTGCACCACAGCGAGGTGGCGATGGAGAGCGGGCGACTGATTACCGCTGGCAGCATTGGTTACGTAACGGTCGTTACGGGTCGAGGGGAATGCGCGGAGGTGGCACGCGACCGAGCGTACGCGCTGGCACGGAAGGTCATCATTCCGAATGTTCGCTACCGAACTGACATAGGCGACAAGTTCATTCGTGAAGATCGCGATCTGCTTATACAGTGGGGTTGGATGCAGCCGAGTGGGGAAGAGCAGTCAAGCGTCCCAGAACGTCATGGGCAGCCGAGGTATCCATAGATGCCCTTAAGTGAAGAGAGCACCGGTTTGAGAGCTGGATCGGGCTTGGCGCCCGCATTGGGAGAGGTGCTGAAACGATATCTCAGCGGATCGATCTCGCCCGAGGTGGCGCTGATGCAGATGCTATGTGAAAGCGAAAGCGCGGAAGCGGTGCAACATGCGATAGCCATCGCGACTACGGAATGTCCCGAGCACGCCGAGATACCTCAGCAGAACCTCCGTGACCGGCTGGATGCGATCTCCGCTGTCGCCGCCGAACACGAGAAAGGCTGCGCTCGCATTGCCCGCATGCTGGCTTCCGGCGTGGACTCTGGTGAGCCGGCAAAGACAATTCAGGAGGGGCTGGCCTTCACCGAGCGCCTTTTTGACTGGAGCGTGCGTCAGAGCGAGGAGGCGAGCGTCGCGCTGTATTCCCTCGGCGATCCGGGAGTTCTGGAGCGAGCGACGGCAGAGATTGTCGAGCTTTTCGAGCAGTGGGGAGTGCTGGGACGCGAGAAAAGCGTACTGCAGATCGGCTGCGGCACTGGAAGAATGGAGGCTGCGCTCTCGCCGCTGGTGGGTGACGCCTACGGCATCGATGTATCCGGAGAGATGATCGAGCGGGCACGATGCAAGTGCAGCGAATTTGCCAACGTTCATCTGTCGAAGACGGACGGCCGGGATCTTTCGATGTTTGTCGACCGGATGTTCGATCTCGTTTACGCCGTTGACTCGTTTCCCTATCTCGTGCAGTCGGGGGCAGCACTGGTGGAGACACACTTTCAAGAGGTTGCGAGAGTGCTCAACCCGGGAGGCAATTTCGCGATACTGAACTACGCGTATCGAGGCGGGTTGGCGGAGCATAACCAAGCGATCCGCGGTTACGCGGATCGGTATGGATTCACTGTTACTGTTGAGGGCGAGCGGCCGTTCAAGCTGTGGAATGGCGCCGTGTGGCGGTTGGTCACGTTTCGAGCAGACCGGGGAACTCGAGGATGCGCAAGGGTCCTGCGACCGGCCGCGTTCACGCAGGAAGATCCGATCGGGCTGGCAGAAGGCTCAATCGTTGTGGATTTGCCCGCACAACAATCATACAAAAGGCCGCTCTCTCTCTAGCGGCCTTTTGCAGATATTTCTTCTGAATTTTCAATAACTCCCGAGGAGGGACTTGAACCCCCGACCCGGTGATTAACAGTCACCTGCTCTACCACCTGAGCTACTCGGGATCGAACACGGAAACCTAAGCCGAAGGCACTTCGAAATCAACCAAACGCAGCTCGAACCTCATCCCGACATCCACCCATTGGGGGATCTTATACGCTCTCGATCTACGGCTGACGCGTCAGCCTTCCTGCTTCCTCAGCCGTGATTGCAACTCCGACAAGCGCCGCTGCGCGGGAAAGAACTGGATCCCGGCCGGCAGTAATATCCTGGCTACTCGGAAGCAGCAATTCGTCGGGCGTTACGCCCTCGCCTTCCAGCGTGCCGCCATCTGACAGCGTGACTGTCGCATCCGCGACGCTGGTCGCGTAGTAAATTGCGCGCTCCTGACCCGCCAGATGGCCGAAGGTTCGGCTACGCATCACAGCGCCAGCCGTCCGGTCTCCGATAACCGTGCCGCGCCTGGTGATCTGGATAGTGCGCGCGAATACTTCCGACGCGGAGCCGGATTCGCTGTCGACAAGCACCACCAGTTTGCCAAGGTATGCCTTGTCTCCACTTCCCTTTGCCTTGAGGGGTTCAGCTCCTGATCGACGCCGCAGGTTGCCAATGGCCACGTCTGTTTTGAAGAAGCTTCCGACAAGTGCCAAAAGCGCGCTTTCGTCTCCGCCACCGTTTCCGCGGAGATCGAGGATAAGAGCCTGCCGTCCTCGTGCGCGCTTTATCCCCGCCTCCACACTTCGATCATAATCGTCGAAGACGGCCAACTTCCAGGTCAGTACAGTTTCGCCAATTTCATTGTAGAGCGCCCATTGCTCACGGGCCTCTTTCTCCGCTTCTCGAATGAGAATCCAGAGATCTGTACCACCGTCGGCGCCAGTCAGATCAATCACCCTGGAAGTCTGCCGCACCTTTGCCGCAATGTCGATTTGTCGCGGTTCTTCACCAGGCGATCGCACCAGGACGCGGAGCCCAGGTTGCGGCCGCAAGAGATGATAAAGGTAAAGCAGTTTCCAGAGAGTTTTCCGAGTTGGTGACTGCCCATTCACTGAAATTACGACGTCTCCAGCACGCAATCCTTGCCCTGCCGCATCGCTCCCTTGCGTCACCTGGGTGACGAAGCAGCTGTCGCCAACCATCTGCATCTGCCAGCCATATTTTACCTGCACCGTGAGCGCGGGCGGTACGAAATACGTGTGCGAGTCATTCAGCTCCAATACAACCTGGGCAACACTCGCGAAAATTTCCTCGATTGTTGAGGCTTGTCTGATGCGCTGGTCTGCCGCACTAAAGCGCGCCGCGAGGTCCAGGCCTCTGAAGGTGGGATCGTAATAATGCTTCTCGACGTCGGACCTCACTTGTGCCAGCATAGTGCGTCCACGGTCCTGGTCGAGCTTGCTGAGAGATTGCGCTGCCACCGGACCGGCCGCGAGCGCCAACGCTGCGATGCAGCAACGGAGCAGGATACCGGTGTCGTGATGCACGCAATTTCTAGCGGACCGCTTCTGCACGCCGCTCCGTGTTTATTATGCCCGGTAACCCCCGGTCGCCGCCGCCGAGCACTGTTCGAAGCCACTGTCCCGTATGCGATCGCTCCACCTTTGCGACATCCTCCGGCCGACCCACAGCAACGATCTCACCGCCGCCCGAGCCCGCCTCAGGGCCAAGATCGATAACCCAGTCCGCGAGCTTGATGACATCCAGGTTGTGCTCAATCAGAACCAGCGTGTTGCCCTGCTCGACGAGACGGTCCAGCACACGCGCGAGCTTCCGAATGTCCTCCAGGTGCAGGCCCGTCGTCGGCTCGTCCAGGATATACAGCTTCCGCCCACGGGTCCTACCCGCCACAGCCAACTCACGCGCAATCTTGATACGTTGCGCCTCGCCACCCGAAAGCGTGGGGGCCGGCTGCCCCAGTCTCAGGTAGCCGAGCCCTACCTGCTGCAGTTGCCAGAGCGCGTGTCCCAGGCGCTCCTCGCGAGGAAAGAATCGGATCGCCTCGTCGACCGTTAGCTGCAGCACCTCGTGGATGTTCTTGCCGCGAACGCGAACATCGAGCACCTCGGATTTGTAGCGCTTGCCGCCACAATCGTCGCAAGGAACGAAGACGTCGGCCATGAACACCATCTCGATCTCGAGGTGTCCCGCGCCTTCGCAGTTGTCGCACCGGCCGCCTGCCACGTTGAAGCTGAATGCGCCCGCGCTCAGACCCCGTTGTCGCGCGGCAGGTGTGTCAGCGAAGATTCGGCGCACCTCGTCGAATGCCTTAACGTACGTCACCGGATTCGACCGTGCGGACCGGCCGATCGGAGCCTGGTCGATGAGGACAACATCGTCGAGCGCCTCGTGGCCCTCGAGACCGCTGAAGGCGCCGACGCGCTCGCCGAGGTGCCGCTTCGCACTGTGCTCACCCCGAAGTCGTTGCTCGAGTGCCCGGTACAGAACGTCGTGCACCAGGGTACTCTT
>JACDCM010000543.1 GCA_013817545.1 Gemmatimonadaceae bacterium
CTGCGCGCGAAAGGAATCTATGGTCGCGAGATCCCGCTAGCGACCGTCACAGCCGATCAACAGTTCACGCCGGTGAAGTGGTTCAGGAAGATTCTGCGCGAGCGACTCTCTCCTGTAGCGGCGGTCGATGACCGCCGGAAGCCCGACTCCAGCCACGCCAATCACCGCGGCTATCGACCGCTGCTCCAGATGCAAGTCTCGCGTGCCGAGTTGGAGGAGCACGCACACGCAGCCATACCGGCAGCGACTGGCGGCGGAGGCATCGACGAGATGGTGACGCGCGGCCACACGATCTCCGCGCGGCTGGACTTCTCCGCGGTGCAGGTCAGCGCGGTCGTCGATTCGCACGGTCAGGCCTTGGAAGCGCCACCGGAACGGGAGGCCGTTCCGCTCGTCTGCCGCGGGTGCGATCAGCTCGAACGCGACCGCACCGTGCAAATCACGGCCTCGCCAGCTTACGCCTGGCGCAGACTCCGGCTCGTGGAAGAAGACGGCACGCCGACACGTCGCGGGGTTGTGTTTTCCTTCTTTCAAGCTGGCGAAGGTCTGGCCGTCGCCGCTGCACTAGAAGACGAAACCTACCCGATCGACGATCTCGTTTTCGATCTCGCGAACATCCGCGGCGGTCCGCGCTTTGCGGGTGAGGATGCGCCCATGGGCGGCCGCCTCGGCATTCTCTGCCAGCGCGTTTACGACCGTGCCGATTACCCGGATTATCTGGAGATGGGAACCCCGGTGCATTACGGCTCGGGCGCGTCGGAGGTCATCCGGGAAGTGATTGCCAATCCAGGAATGCGGTACCGCCTCACGACTGACGCCCTCCGCTCCGGGGATATCGAGCGCGCGCTGATGGAGTGGCGCAGCCTGTTGCGTCACATCGTCCATGCGCCCGACCTCGGGTGGGCGCGCTGGCGCGAGCTGAAAGCGGCAGCGCGGCACTTTGTGGAGACGACGACATCACCGGCGCTCCTCGATTTTCCGCCGTTACTCGCGGCGCAACAGCGACGCGGGGGTATCGCCTTCAGCTAGCCCTGACATCGCCAGGATAAATGCGACCGCAACGAGCAGGATAATAATTCCGAGCGGGGCGCGCGCGAGAAAGAGCGTAAGGCTGTCGTGTTTGGCATTGAACGAACGCTTAAAAGCGATGATCGCGAAAACGAACGCGACCGCCCAGCAGACAAATGCAATGAGCCCGCCCAGCATCGCGCCGCCAGCTGGGTCCTGACCCGGCGAGATGATATTGCCAGCCACCCCGAGGATTAGGCCGAGCACAAAAATCGCGAGTGCTTTCAGCCCAGTCTTTCGAAGCGAATTCATCAGTCGAGGATAGCGACGATGGTCGTCTCACGCGATGAAGTTTATGCACTCCACTTCGACGCTTTGAGCGGGCGTGCTATGGATGAAGCATGGCGCACGCGCGGGAGACTCCAGCTGCACAAGGGTATCGCATGCCAGCGGAATGGGAACCGCACGCCGCCACCTGGCTTTCGTGGCCACGACGGGAAGGAATCAGCTTCCCCCGTTCATACGACCATGTGTTGCCGACGTTCCGCGAGATGGTCGCGGCGCTGCTCACTTCCGAACCGGTTTGCATCAATGTCTCCAATGGCGCGCATGAAGCCGAAACACGGGCGGTGCTGGATGGACTCCCGCAAGAGAATCTCACATTTTACACCATTCCCACGAATGAACCGTGGTGCCGCGATCACGGCCCAATCTTCCTGACACGCAATGACGAGCCGCGGCTCGCCGTGATCGACTGGGGACACAATGCCTGGGGCGGAAAGTATCCGCCCTTCGATCTCGATGATGTCGTACCAACCCGCGTAGCCGAAACGCTCGGCCTGCCGGTTTACGACGGCGGGATAATTTTGGAAGGCGGCGCGATCGACGTGAACGGCAGCGGCGCGTTACTCACGACCGAGTCGTGTCTTCTCAACGAGAACCGCAACCCCCACCTCACCCGCGAAGAGATCGAACAGCGCCTGCGCGACTTCCTCGGGGTGCGCGACATCTTCTGGCTCTCGCGCGGGACCGAGGGCGATGACACCGATGGCCACATCGATAATCTCGCTCGCTTTGTCGGCGACCGAACGGTGCTCGCGGTCGTCGAGCAGGATCGTGATGATCCAAACTATGCGCCCCTTCACGAGAACCTCGCCCGTCTGCGCGAGACTCGGATCGACGGCGAACCGCTTGAGATCGTCCAGCTTCCGACGCCCGCGAAAATGGAACGAGAAGATCTGCGGTTACCCGCGAGCTACGCAAACTTCTACATCGCGAACAGCGTCGTGCTTGTTCCCACTTTCGATGATCCGAACGACGAGCCCGCCGTTGCTTTGATCGAGCGCGCATTTCCCGATCGTCGCGTCGCGCCCATCGACTGCCGCGAGCTGATCTGGGGCCTCGGGGCCTTTCATTGCCTGACGCAGCAGCAGCCCGCCGTGTCGTTGTAGCCAGGGGCCCTGTTGTAGCCGGGGGCGCTGACCCCGGTCTTTACCACGCGATGACGA
>JACDCM010000544.1 GCA_013817545.1 Gemmatimonadaceae bacterium
GGTCTATATCCAGGTTCTCGGTCGAGTGCCCACCTAACGCCTCCCGCCTCCCGCCTTCCGCCTCCCGCTTCCTAGTCTTCCACGACATGCGTCTCGAAAATCTTGCGGTGCCGCGCCCATTCCGCTTCGTCAAACTTGCCATCACGCAGGCAATCCACAGCACGGTAGGCCATGTAAAGGGCGTGGTGCGTGTTGTCATGCGCGAAAAGTCCCTGACGACCATACGTCAGGACGCGCGGCAGCCCCTCAGCCCATTGATCGAGAACGCGAAACGGGTGCTCATAGCCTCGAGTGTAGATCGGGTATGCATGGCGAAGCCGCCGGACGCGAACGGCGACCGGGGGCCGGCGCAGCGCGAGTCCCGCGCGCGAAAGATCGGCAGCTACCTGCTTACCGAGCTGTTCGTCGCTCATCTTCCAGTAGTGATCGTCCACCGAGCATGGTAGTTCGGCGCACAGCGTCGTGGATCCGGAAGGCTCGCTGGATGCCGAATAATTCTTTGGCTCAGACAGGCGCGTGATCGCGATTCCAGCGCTGGGGAAGTAGTGCGCGTCGTACTCGGTAAACTGGTCCACGTCCAGCTGCAGATACACAAGCAGCATGGCGCGATACTCGATCTTTGCGGCTGCTTGCAAGACGGGACCGGGAGCGGAAGGCACAACCATCCGCGCCAGGAGGCTGATAGGCACCGTCGACCAGACGTAATCCGCATCGATCGTTTGCCGCTCCCCTCCTCGTTCGATGCCTACCGTCCATCCACCGGCGCCATTACCGGTGGCGCGCTCGAGTGTCTTCACCGCCCAACCAAGCCTGATATCCGCTCCGCCCTCCTGCGCGGCGCGAGCGTACGCCTCACTGATCTGACCGAAGCCCTGGCGCGGGTAGAAAAAGCGTCCTCCTCCAGGCGGCTTGAGGCCTGGAACCGCCGTCACGACCTTCTTGACGAGCTTCGCGAACGAGCCCGCCGAAACACGCCGTCTAGCCTGGATTGCGGAAAGCTCGCCCGGCGCGCGTCCCCAGATTTTCTCGGCGTACGGAAAGTAAAAATCTCGACAGATGGTTGGGCCGAGGTTCGCCATGAGCACGGACGCGAAGCTATCGCCTTCATCACGCTTGGACATGACCTTGGCGGCCATATCGCGCATTGTGCCCAGGGCGAAGCCCTTGTCCAACCGCAGCAGCAGATCGACTGGCTTGAGTGGGAAGTGAATAAGCTTCCCGCGCAGATGAATCCGTCCGTGGCGTGGTCGGTCCAGCAGGTCTTCGCCGAGCAGTCCGCGAATATCGGCGAGAATCTCGGCGTTACACGCCGGATGCAGGCGGTGGCTACCATAGTCCAGTTGCTGGCCGCCTGCCTCAAAGCTGCCGGAGTTTCCCCCCACGGCGTGGCTCTGTTCGATTACTGTAACGCGAGCTCGACCCGTTTGGCGCAACCTGTGCGCGGCGCCTACCCCCGCAGGGCCGGCGCCAAGTATGACTACATGCGGCTCAGCCACGAGGTCTCACCGGTTGGCCGGGGGTGTACACGTCCGCGAGACGGCCGTGTCCGGTAACTCTCTCCGTGCTTCGGCCCATGATCCACCAGACCAGACCGCCGAAGAGTCCGCCGGCCATGTTGACTGTCTGCCATAGAAGACCGGCCACAGCGCCGGTCGCGAGGTCGACGCCGAAGGGTTTGAGAAGTCCCGCGAGCGCCGCGTCACGAACCGCGATTCCTCCGAGACTTATGGGCATCAATCCCGCGACCTTGGCGAGCGGCCAGACGACGAACCAGACAGCAAGCGGAACGTCGACGCCGATCACCCGGCCCATCCACGCGTTCAACACGATAAAGAGACTCTGAATCAGGATTGACAGTACGAGCGCCAACGCCGCGCTACCGGGGCTGCCAGCCAGGCGACGCAGCGCCACCAGGCTTCGCGCAATTGGACGGCGGACGCGTTTTGGCCAACGCGCCAGAGGGCGGCGCAGCAGAAGCGGCAAAAAGATCGCTGCCGACAGCAGAGCCGCGATAAGCAGGATTGTGAGCACCTGCGAGCCCCACCCGGGCAGCGTGCCACGCAGAGCGACAGCTCCGCCGGCAATGAGCAGCCCCATCGTGGCAATGTCGAGAACACGGTCTGCGATTCCACCGAAAATCGCGGCTTCGGGGCGACCGGTAACCCGACCCACCATCGTCCCGCGCAATACATCGCCGCCGACTATGCTGGGCAGGTACAGATTGGCGAACAGTCCCGCAAAGTATGCGCGCGTCGCATCGGTGACGCCGAGCTTCGCGTTGGACGCGTTTACGAGCGCGCGCCATTTGATGACGCCGACCTGATGACCGACGATAAAGAGCGCGAACACCGTGAGCCAGACGCGGGCTGAGAGGCGGGTTGCAGCCTCACGCACCTCGGTCCAGGGAAGCAGTACGAAAAGCAGAGCGAGAAGGCCGCCGCTTACGGACAATTTCAGCAGGAACTTGCGCCGTCTCCGCTCCCGCTCCTGACGCAGTG
>JACDCM010000174.1 GCA_013817545.1 Gemmatimonadaceae bacterium
CTGCTACACTCGGCCGCGCCCTGCGCGCTGACCCGGCGCCGGTACTCGATGGCCGTGACAACGATGCCGTGTGGCGCAACGCGCCGGTCATGCATCAGTTCCGCCAGTTCGAGCCCGCCGAGGATGGCGAGCCATCATTTCGAACGGAGGTCAGAGTCGCATACGACGACCGCAACCTGTACGTGCTGGTTCGGGCTTTCGACCCGCATCCGGACAGCATTGTGAGCTTGCTCAGCCGGCGCGATGTTCGCACGAACTCCGACCAGATCAAGATCATCATCGACGCATACCACGACAGGCGCACAGGTGTCGAGTTCGCCGTCACTCCCGGCGGCGTCAAGCGGGACGCTTCCATCTACAATGATTTCGTTGAGGACTTGTCGTGGGACGGCGTCTGGGACGCCGGAACCACCATAGACGCACTCGGGTGGCTGGCGGAATTCCGAATTCCCTTCAGCCAGCTCCGCTTTACCGCGGCGCCTTCTCATACCTTCGGCTTTGGCGTTTGGCGGGACATCGCGCGCAGGAACGAGCGCGTGGCCTGGCCGCTCTACCGCACGTCTCGCAATGCACTGGCGTCGCAGCTCGGCGATGTGTCCGGCTTCGATGGACTCGCGCGTTCCGGGCGGCTGGAGTTGCTGCCCTATGTTGTAACGAAGAACGTGACTGAAAGCCGGGGTACGGGGTGGGGTCACCAGCAGAAGGTCACCGGTGGGGGCGACATCAAGTACGGCGTCACCCCGAACATGACGCTCGATGCCACCGTGAACCCGGACTTTGGACAGGTAGAGGCGGATCCTGCGGTACTCAACCTCACCGCGTTCGAGGTGCGGTTTGATGAGCGGCGTCCGTTCTTCCAGGAAGGCGTCGGGCTCTTCAAGTGCGGGGGGCCTTGTGAAGGGATTTTTTACACCCGGCGCATCGGGCGTACTCCCCAGCTCCGATCGTCGGACCGTGAGCCCGTATTCAGCACCATTCTGGGCGCCGCAAAGCTGACTGGACGATTCAGCAATGGCGTATCCCTGGGTCTTGTGGAAGCGGTGACGCAGCGTGAGGAGGGTGTAGGCGGCACGACCATCGAGCCACAAACCAACTATCTCGTGGGCCGGGCGTTCAAGGAGTTGCGCGCAGGCCGGTCGGGGGTCGGCGCCATGGTAACCGCGGTGAACCGTGATCTCGATGAAGCAACCGAAGATTTTCTGCGCCGGGACGCGTACACCGCTCTCGTACAGGGATTTCACCGCTTAGGCGATGATCGGTTCCAGGTGACGTCGTATGCCGGCTTCAACCGCGTGTCGGGAAGCGATTCCGCCATCGCGCGCACGCAGCGGAACAGCGTGCACCTTTTTCAGCGTCCCGATCACGAGGAAAGCTATGATCCCCGGCGCGACCATCTGAAGGGAATGGTCACGGCGGTAAGCTTCCAGAAGATTGGAGGTCTCGCGCGATACGGGACTTTCCTGCGGCGTGCGACGCCTGGCCTCGAGCTCAATGATCTCGGTTTCGTTCCTCTGGTAAATGATCTTCAGATTCGCAATAACGCTTCGGTGCAGTCCGGTAAGCCAGGGTCGTTTTACCGGCGCTTTCGCGGTGAAGCAGAGACGGAAACCCACTGGACGACAGGCGGACTCCTGACCGGTAACCAGGCAGAGCTCGGAGGATTCACCGAGCTCAACAACAGCTGGGAGGTGAGAGCCAACTATGAGGTCTCGAACCTGGCTGGCACTCACTGTGTCGTGTGTGCGCGCGGCGGTCCGGCCCTCCGGTTGTCACCCAGCCAGGAGGTAAGGCTGGAAGTGGAGGGTGACCAGCGCCGAGTGCTGATTCCCGAGGTTGAGGTCCAGTACCAGCGAGGTGATGGGGGACGATCGACCACGCGAAGCATTTTCGTTTCTGTGAGCGCGAGAGTCGCAACCCGTTTCTCGATGGAAGTCGGGCCGAATCTCGAGAAGCGCATCGACGACGCCCAATGGATATCCAACTTCGGCGCCATCGGCAGCGACACGACTCACTTCACCTTCGCCCGACTGGATCAGACAACACTCGGCCTTATCGCGCGGACCAGCTTCACGGCGACACCGACGCTTTCGTTGCAGATCTACGCGGAACCGTTCGTGAGCAGTGGATCGTTCTCACGGTGGCGGGAGCTGAACGATCCGCGCGCATCGAAGTACGAGCGGCGCTTCAAGCCGTTTGGTGACGGACGGAGTCCCGACGGGTTCAACGTCAAGCAATTCAACTCGAACGCTGTCGTGCGGTGGGAATACCGGCCGGGATCCACACTCTTTTTCGTTTGGCAACAGGGGCGCGAGCAGGACGATCTGAATGCTGGCAGCTTCGACGCCCGCCGTGATTATAGAAATCTGTTCCGTGCGCATCCGGACAACACCTTTCTTATCAAGGCTTCGTACTGGTTCAACCCGTAACGCGAGACCATTGTCCATATGATCTGATCTGGCTACACGATTCATTTCAACTCTGCAGGATGAGCATCGCGACCAGTTCGGTGGTGTCATTAGCACGTGCGACATTGTCTCCCGGTGCGTGTTCGTCGCCAAAAGCGCACATGGCGCGAAGCCAGTCTTCGTCCGGCAGCTGGGAACCAGTCAGCTCGGCCAAAATCTGCTCGGCACCGATGCCGTAGTGCGCGGCTGCGATCTGCTTGGCGCGTGCCGATAGCGGCGCCATCACTGGCCGGAGATGATGCGGAACACGATCGAGAGCAGATGACGCGCGGCGCAACGCGCTACGCCGGAACGCTGAGGGGATCGCGTGCCCCATGTCGGCGGCGCTGGTTCCGCGCGCTCGCGCGATCCAACCCAGTATGCGCTTTCGCTCCTTTCTCACGCGTTCCGCGTCGCACTCGGTGTCCAGCCCGTTGGCGGCGCCAGCTACGGCGGCGAGCGTGCCTGGGGCCTGGGTAAGAGCATCGTCGAACCCACCGACGATCTGATGACGGTCGCCTGCGCGTACTAACGCCATAACGCCATCTCGACTGGCGGTTACCACGGCAAGGGCGACGCACCTGTCGGATCTAAGCGCCGCATAAACTGAATCGCACGTCGCAGCGGTGTGGAAATCAGGATTGTCCACCTGCCGCTCCCATTCGGCGAACAGAGCGCGGAGTCGTTCGGTCGCCCGTGAAGGCTGCCTTTCGGACTCCGTGTCAGTCGCAATTGCAAGCAGACCGTTCGCCCCACCCACATCCGCCCCCGCTGCTTGCAACTTCTCCTGCAACCGTCTGATAACTCCCATCCACGCCTCAGCACTCGCCGGAGGTGAGAGCGCATACACCGCGGTTCTCGCGTGACGCGCGCCGATTCGCCGCGAACGCCCCACGCGCTGATCCATGCGAGCGGGCGTCCATGGAAGGTCCAGGTGCACCACCACCGACGCGTCCTGCAGATTCACTCCTTCGCTCAGAAGATCTGTTGTGAGGAGGAGATCGATTCGCTCTGCTTCATTCGGCGGAGGAGCGCCGACCGACGCTGGAGCGAAGCGCTCCAGTACCTCGCGGCGAGTGATCGCGCCGCCAGCCACCGTCCCGCCCTTGCCGGTAAGCGCCGCAACGCCGCCGTCCGACCGAAGGCGCTTGAAAAGCGCTGTTACGGAATCTGCGAATTGCGAGAAAGCGATGACCTTTTCGCCAGCATGCTCGGCGCGAATTGCCCGCAGTAACCGGGCGCGCTGAACGTCCAGATCTGTCGCGAGCATCAGGCGTCCAGCGAGCGTCCGCAACTCTCGCTCATGATGTCTCACCGCGTCAAGCAACGCACCCTGCGGCGAGGTCGCGCAGACCAGAAGCTCCGTGAAAGCCAGCTGCACCGACTCGCCGTCCCAGCACCAGGACCGGAGCTCCTGCCCCGTTGGGTAGCGACCAGCTTCCAGTGCCGCTGTAAGCGCCGCCGCGCGCGCCAGCCTCCGGCGCAGGGCGCTCAGCAAGGCGCCGTGGGTGGATGCCCACTGTCGCACCAGAGACCAGACAAGCAGCAAACCTCCCTCACCCGCATCTCGGGGCGGAACCGGTGGTGGCAGCGCCAGGAGCTCCTCAAGTATCTCTTCCTGATCACCCACGACGATCCATTTGGGCGGAGCGAGTGAGGGAAGCGTAACGGTATCACGTACATCTTCGTGCTTCCTGCGGACGATGCAGCGCGCTACGGCGTCGGCATCAAGATGCTGCGCGCGCTCCCCGAGAAAGAGCGCCAGCAGTGCGCGCAAATCAACGCGCGAATTGTGAATTGGCGTCGCGGAGAGCAGCAGCACGCGCGCAGCGACTGTCAGCTCGGCGATGCTGCGGTAGCGGCGTGTCGCGGGGTTCCGCGCGTGATGTGCCTCGTCGAGGATTACCAGGTCGTGTGGCGGTGCTTTAGCGTCGCGCAGGCAACGCTGGCGGCTGAGCGACTCGTACGACGTCAGTTCAGCGCGTGCGCCGGACCGTCGGAGCGCCTCGGTCCACATTGGCCGGAGGGCCGCGGGGGCAACAATGAGCGGGCGCTTCGCCTCACGCGCGACCGCGATTGCCACGTAAGTCTTTCCCAGCCCGGCCTCATCCGCCAACAGCGCGCCTCCCATTTCGGACATCACCGAGCGCAGGCGCTCGACCGCCGATAGTTGATGCGGACGCAGCGAGATTTCACCAAGCACACTCGCCTCCGGTATGTCGCCAAGCCATGCCCGCGCGATGAGGGCGCGCACCTGAGCGGCTGGAAGGACCGTTAGCGGTTGGACCACTCGATCAGCGGCGCGACATCCGCCGAGCGCAGGCGATAGGCGCGCGTTGCAGCCGCAAGCAGATCGGCTGGTCGCGATTGTTCTGGCGTGGCGCCGAGCGGCGCGAGCACACTCCGGGCGAACGTCCAGTCACGTGGAATGGGAAGCAGCGCGACAGTCCAGGCCAGATACCGGTGATACCCTCCACGCGCGGGCTCAGCGAGCGTGTTGAGCCAGGCAGCCGCGAGCGGAGAATTGAGCAACGCAGCAAGTGCGTGAGCATCGACGGCATCGCGACAGCACAGCACGTAGCAACTGTTGATTGCGACGGCCGGATCGCCGGCTGGTATGACCCGTGCTCGAGGTACGCGGCCGAAATCCGCCCATACCACGCGAGCGGTAGTCGACGAAGCCGCCGCCGTGCGGAATAACGACCACCACCGCATACCGCCGCGAACATCAGATCTTGCTCTGAGCCGGCGCTGCCAAGGATCCAGCCAGCGTTCCGCGTGCGGCGGCAATCGATCCAGCGGCGTCCCGCCGGGAGAATGCGTCCAGAGAATGAACTCGCCGCCGTCGCTGCCTACCGATTCGCCTCGAATAAGCGGGCGCAACAAATTCGCTTCCACAATTCCCTGTCGGCCACCGGCGGATACGCGCGCCAATCCCGCTTCCCGGCCCGCTACGGACACTACGAAGGCGTCGTTGCATCCGCATTTGACACCGAGCGACGGTCGGCCCAGGTGGCTTTCGGCCAGCGCAGGTCCCGAACCCTGGAGATGATCGAACGCCACACGAACGTCACTGGGGACAATAAGCCAAGGTGCCGCGGAGTCGCCCCCGAGTGGTAGCTGGTGAGCAGGGATCGTCCACCGGAGCGATGCTTCGCGCCGGCGGAGTGCGGCAGCGATTAGCGGGGCGGGGTGGGGAGTCGCCAGTTGAGCAGAGGGAACGGTTACACGGGCTAGTTGGTCGGCTGTTGAGCGGTTGTCCTTCTTTCTGGCGATCACGACCGACGGGTACACGACTGCATCAAACGCAGCGCGGGATTCCGACCAGTCCTCTAGAGCGAGCAACTGTGTTTGTTCGGCCAGCAACCGGCGGACGCCCCCTCCTGCGAGTGCGCGCCAGAGTTTGGTTGGAAGCAGGAGAGCGAGCGTTCCCCCACTCGCGAGCAGAGCCACGGAGCGCTCGACGAAGAGCGCGGATAGGTCCGCCTGGGCTGCGAAGCCCGAACCGGCGCCGGCCAGCATTGCTCCGCGTTGCCAGGCCGCGTGCCCGAACACGCTGTAGCGTGCTCGAAGTGACGCTCGGTCCTCGGCGGGGATGCGGTGCAGACGAACCCATGGCGGATTTCCTATCACGAGATCGAACCCGCCGCGGGCTATTACGTCTGGAAAGCGCGAGCTCCATGCAAACGGTAGAGCGCCGCCATCAGCCAGCGTTCTGCGACGTGCCCGGAGTTGGCGCAGGCGCTCACGTATTTCGGCGAGAAGAGTGCGCGCTGACGAATCCGGTGGTTGCCGGCGGTCAAACAGGTCGCGCGATCTTGATTGTACCAGTAGCTCGCGCCGAGCCGCGACGGCACTGACGATATGGGCGTCCATGCTGGCGATGGCGCGGTCTCGTTCGGCGCGGTCGAGCACTCTGGCCAGGGTACGCTTGCGGGCACCCGTCGCGCGCGCGTAGCGTTCGCGCATCGCGGCTATTCGAATGCCTGGAGCCAGAGGGACGCGTTCGCCGTCCGTTAACCCCGCCAGCGAATCTCCGATGCGGATCTGGCGATCGAGATTCGGAAGAGGCGTAACGTGGAGGGGATTATCGTCATCGCTCTCAATTACAACCGAGAGCCAGAGACGAAGCTCGCACAGCCAGACGGCAGTCGGATTGATATCAACCCCGAAGATGCAGCGTGTGAGCAGCGCGCGCCGAACAGTTGATGGTGAACACGTGGCGCCTAGCCGCACCAGCAATGCTGCGAGCTCCTCGAGCGCATGCACGAGAAACGCACCCGATCCGCACGCCGGATCGAGCAGGGCAATTCGTGCCGCCCGTACAGCGATAGCGCGGCGGATATCCTCGTCGAGAAGCTCGCCCGCCATTGCACGCTCAACCTGCTCTTCAGTTACGCCATCCTGGGCGAGGGCCGCCGTAAGGGCAGTGCGCGTGACGCTTGCAACGATGGATTGTGGGGTGTAGAAAGCGCCGCTCGTCCGCCGTTCCCGCGAAGCCATCAGTGACTCGAATGCCTTGCCGAGCATCTCGGGATCGATGGCCGCTTCCGACCAGGAGGTTGTGCCCTCGCGCGCCGTGAAGCGGTAGCGCGCAAGGAGCTCCCCAAAGACGAGTCCGAGCGCTTCATCGGGGAAGTGCAAGGTGTGCCGGCGTCGCTCGAGCGCGCCGCAGGAGAATAGCCCGCCGTTGAGGAACGGAATGCGCCCGAAACCACGAGCGCGCGGAGCTCGCTTGCTGGGCGGTGTGTTGAGTGTCCCGAAAAAGAGGGGACGCAGCACGCGCCGGTGGTAGTCGCCTCCGGCTACCATCCGCTCCTCGAACTGACGTTCCAGGAAGCGGCGGTCTCCGTCAAGCCAACCCTTTGCCTCGAGGAAGGAGAGAAAGATCAGCCGGGAGACGTATAACAGCGCGAGCTCTCGCCGCTCATCCGCGGTGGCATCGCCCTGCGCCAAGCGCGCCATCTCACCAACTACTCGCTCCAGCGCACGGTAGAATCGCCGCGTGAGCGATTCTCTGCCGAGCACTTCCAGCCAGCGCGCATGGACGAGCACATCGTCCCCTCCATTGGCGGCGGCAAGCGCGGAGAGTGTTTCCGCATCGCTGGCAACGATATTGGTGCGGTCGGCAATGAGGGCGGCGACGCGGGGTCTCACTGCGCCACCGCTCCATGCGGCGATCGCTAATCCGCATCCCGGCTGCTGGACGGCGAGAATGATCCAGAGAAGCTGCGGCGAGCGAGCGTGCAGGCGGCTCGCCAACGCCGCAACCGAATCTCGAACAGGGGCATCACCTGGCAGCTGGACGAGCAGCGCTCGAAGCGTGCCTGGCCCGCGGGCCACGAGGAGATCGCCACCCTCTGGCGCAAAGGCGAGCGCCTTGCGGACGGCGGCGTCGAGTGGCAGAGGTTCGCCGCCGCATCCAATGGCCGCGGCGATCGCAGCCAGTTCCGGAGCGCGAGTGGGAGAAGCGAGTAGAGTAGCGGCGGCTTGAAGTGAGAGCACCGCGCAAACTGACGACTACGAGGCAGCTGTTCGTCATCACTGTAACGCAGGCGTCGTCCCGCCGTTGCACCTGCAAAAAAGAAGAGCCCCGGCACACTGCTCACGCAGGACCGGGGACTCTCACTCGGAGGTGGAAGCTCTCGCTTCCGATAATTAGACGAATAAAGGGCACAAATAGTTTCAAACGGGTTTTTCCGACGCGCCGGCCTGCCACGACTAGGTCTCCTGTCGCTTCAGAAGGTCTTACGGTTTGGAACGTTTGGAAGATCGCCGGCGTGTTGTCCGCAGGTTCTTGTCCGCTCGTGGGACACGTCGCGCTGGGTACAAGTCTGGGTGCCGAAGCCTGGTAGCTGGTGGGACGGACCAGACGGACTCGAGGACCGTCCTGGCGTCAGCGTGCGAGCCGCCGAACTCGCCCTGGTAATCAGCTCGATGAGTACTCG
>JACDCM010000175.1 GCA_013817545.1 Gemmatimonadaceae bacterium
TACGCGGAAGGGATTCGTGAACCCGCGCTTCGGCAGTCGTCGTGTCAGCGGCATTTGACCGCCTTCAAAATGTGGCTTTCCGCCACCCGGACCATGGTGCCCAGCGCGAGCCTTGCTTCCCTTGTGTCCCTTACCGGACGTCTTGCCTGTGCCGGATCCGGGGCCGCGCCCAAGGCGCTTCCGGTTGCGGTGCGAACCGGGCGCCGGAACGAGGTTGTGCAACCCGATCCGTTCAACGACCGCCTTCTTCTCTTCCCGTGCCATGCTCTATTCCTCCGCCGGCGTCACCTTCACCAGGTGGCGCACTTGCCTGAGTTGCCCTCGTAGCGAGGGCGAATCCTGTTTGATAATGACGTGCTGATGGTGCCGCAATCCGATCGACTTGAGCGTGAGTCGCAGTCGCTGGGGGTGACCGATCTGGCTTTTCACCTGTTCGATGCGCAGCTCGCCGGACGTGGCTGGCTCGTCCTTGGCCGTGTACTTGGGACCACGGGTCGGATGAAAAACGTGTGTGCGAGGCATTATACCAACTCCCTGGTCTTGCCGCGTGAACGATAACCCAGACTCGCCACATCGACTTCCCGTTCGCGCGCGATCTGCTCAACGGTGGTCAGTTGCTTCAGCCCGTCCATCGCCGCGCGTACCATGTTGTGCGGATTGGTAGACCCGAGGCTTTTGGTGAGTATGTCAGCAACGCCCGCGCATTCGAGCACGGCGCGCACCGCGCCGCCCGCGATAACGCCTGCGCCAGGTGCAGCGGGCTTCATTAGAACGCGACCGGCGCCGTGCTTCCCCACGACCTCGTGTGGAATCGTTCCGCCGGTAAGCGGCACATGCGTCAGCTTGCGGCGCGCTCCGTCGACGGCCTTCCGAACGGCTTCCGACACTTCGTTAGCCTTACCCGTGGCAACCCCGACTTTCCCCGCTCCATCGCCCACGGCGACCAGCGCATTGAAGCTGAAGCGACGACCACCCTTCACGACTTTGGCCACGCGATTTATGGCAATGACGTTCTCGACGAGCTCGCTCTCCCGCTCGGCGCCCCGACCGCCATCGCGTCCTCCGCGTCCGCCGTCTCTCCCTCCATCACGTCCACCTCGGCTTGGAGCGCCGCCCTGCCCGCCACCAGGAGCACCACGGCCCTGTCCGCCGCGGCCTTGACCTCCGCGACCCTGACCTCCTCGTCCGGCTCCCCCACCACCACCCCCACGGCCGCCTCCTCCACCGCCACCACCACCACCACGGCCTCCGCGCGCACCACCACCGCCGCTACCGCCGGCACCGCCGCTGCTACCAGCACCGCCACCTCCAGCTCGCCCTTCCGTTCGCGGCGCTTCTGAGGAGCCGCCCTGCGAGGGCGAACCCGGATTCTGATTCTCTGCCATTTTTAGAACTCCAACCCGCCTTCGCGGGCTCCGTCGGCCACTGCCTTCACTCGGCCGTGATATCGATACCCAGCACGGTCAAAGACCACGCTCGTGATTCCAGCTTCCTTCGCCCTGGCCGCGATCTGTTTTCCGACCTCGAGTGACTTCTCTCCCTTCTTGCCTTCGCCCATCGAGAGGTCGGACGCAGCCGCCAGCGTTCGCCCGGTCGCATCATCAACAACCTGTGCGTATATGTGCTTTAGCGAGCGATGCACGACGAGACGCGGACGCTCGGCGCTACCCTCCACCTTCTTTCGAACACGCAGATGCCGCTGATATCGCCGCTCAGCGCGCGTGCGCGGCTTATGAATTGGTCTCATTTTACTTGCCTCCCGCCTTTCCGGCCTTTCGCCGGATCTGCTCGCCCTGATACTTGATGCCCTTACCCTTGTACGGCTCTGGCGGACGCAAGCGGCGAATCTCCGCCGCAACCTGCCCAACTGCTTCCTTATCGGCGCCCTCGATGGTGATTGCCGTCGGTGCGGTCGCCGTCAACTTGACTCCTTTGGGGGCGCGATATTCGATCGGATGCGAGTACCCGAGCGCAAGCTGAAGCCCGTAAGGGCGCGTCTCAGCCTTGTATCCCACTCCAACGATCTCGAGATTGCGCGAGAAACCCTTCTCTACTCCTTCCACCATGTTCGCGATGAGTGAACGCGTGAGCCCGTGAAGAGCCCGGTGCTCGTTCTCATCCGACGGACGCGTCACGGTCAGTGATCCGTCTTCCATCGCTATGATCATCGCGGGGTGAAGCGAGCGAGTAAGCTCGCCGCGAGGTCCTTTGACTCGAATCGTGTTACCGTCCAGCGTGACGGACACCGCCTTGGGCAGTGTGACTGGCTTTCTTCCAATACGCGACATTGAATAATTCTCCCCTACCAGACAAGCGCGAGTAGCTCGCCGCCCGTGCGCGCCTGACGCGCCTGACGGTCCGTCATGAGCCCCTTCGATGTGCTCAAAATCGCCACGCCGAGCCCATTCCGCACACGCGGAATCTCACCAACACCTACGTACTTCCTGAGACCAGGCGTCGAAACTCGCCGAAGATCGCGAATCACCGGCTGGTCCCCAGCCGCGTAGCGCAGATACAGCCGCAACACGGGTCGGCCATCCTCGCCGTCGATTGTCTTGAAGTCGCGAATGAAATTGGTCTCCATCAGCAACCGCGCTATTTCCACTTTCATTTTCGAGATCGGCATGTCCACACGGCGATGCTTCGATCCGCAAGCGTTGCGGATGCGCGTCAACATGTCAGCGATCGGATCAGTCATGCTCATGCTAAATCATTCTCCTATCGTATCCGCCCTGGCGGACGTGCAGGAAGGTAAAAACGAACTGCGAACCACGAACTGCGAAGAGCGTGTTCTGCACTGCGGTGCCGCACCACGTTCTCGCGACTTCCAGGCTCCCGATTGGAGTTCGCACGTGCGGTTCTTCCCAATTCGCAGTTCGCAATTCGCAGTTCGCATTCAGTTACCAGCTCGCCTTGCGCACACCGGGAATGAACCCGTTGAGCGACATATCGCGGAAGCAAATACGGCAGAGGCCAAACTTTCGCAGAAACGCGCGCGACCTGCCGCAGCGTTGGCAGCGATTGTGTTGCCTTACCGCGAACTTCGGCTTCCGCTTGCTTTTCTCGATCATTGCTTTCCGAGCCATTCTTTTCTCTCGCTAATCAGTGGTTCTGCCCTCAACGAGTGAGGTGCTGGATTCCAGGTGCCGGTTTAAACGCGCGCCGTTGGCGCCTCGTACAGAGTGGTTCCCGGCATCTGGCGCCAGGATTTCAACTTTTTAGATATTCACGATCACGGGCTTTATATCACCACGGAACGGCATTCCGAGCTCACGAAGCAGGGCGAAAGCATGGTCGTCGCGATTGGTGGTGGTCACAAAAGTGACATCCATCCCGTGTACCTGCTCTACCTGATCGTAGTCAATCTCCGGAAAGATCACCTGCTCCTTCAGACCGAGTGAGAAGTTGCCGCGGCCGTCGAACGCACGAGTGTTGATCCCGCGAAAATCGCGAATGCGTGGCATCGCGACGTTGAACAACCGGTCGAGAAACTCCCACATGCGAGCGCCCCGAAGTGTGACACTTGCGCCAATTTCCTGTCCCTCGCGCAATCCGAAGTTCGCTATGGATTTTTTCGCCTTGGTGCGCACAGGTCTCTGGCCCGTAATGACCTCGAGCTCGGTGACAATGCTATCGAGCAGCTTTGGTTGTTTGAGCGCTTCGCCCAGTCCGACGTTCACAACGATCTTGGACAACCTCGGGATCTCGTGGACGTTGGCGAGGCCAAACTCACCCATCAGCCGCTCGCGGACGGTCGTTTCGTAATATCCACGAAGTCGCGGTGCGGGCGCCGGTGAAGCCGAGTTCTTGTGCTCGCGCCGCGAAACCTGCTGCTTTGCGCCGCCCTTGGATTCGCCGCCCTTCTTGGACTCACCGCCCTTCCTGGATTCGCCGCCCTTCTTCGTTTCCTGCTTCTGTTTGGTTGCCATGCTATATGTCCTCGCTTAGCGCGCGGAAGCGATCGCGTCGCCACTCTTGATGCTGATACGCTCCTTGGTACCATCCTCATCGATTCGAGCACGCGTACGTGTCGGTTCGCCAGACTTTGGGTCGAGCAGCATCACATTGGACGCGTGAATCGGCGCGGCAAAATCAATGATCGCGCTCTGCTCCTCCGCCCGACGCGCCTTCCGGTGGCGCTTCACCATGTTCACACCATCCACAACGATGCGCCCCGTTTTGGGATACACCCGCACAATCTTTCCCTCCTTACCCTTGTCCTCGCCACGCATGACCCGGACGGTGTCACCCTTCACTACCCGGAACTTCACGCGCTCCACGTTCCTGGCGTGCCGTACCGCGTTTTTCTTATGCTCCTTGGAGCGATATCTCAGGGCGCGCATGCTAGAGCACCTCCGGCGCAAGCGAGACGATTTTCATGAACTTCTTTTCGCGAAGCTCGCGCGCCACTGGGCCAAAGATGCGCGTCGCGCGCGGCTCGCCGGCGTCATTAATGATGACAACGGCGTTCTCATCGAACCGGATGTAGCTGCCGTCCTTGCGACGCGTTTCCTTGGCGGTCCGCACCACTACGGCTCGCGCGACCTCCGATTTCTTCACGGTACCGTTCGGCAGCGCGTTTTTCACCGCGACGATCACGGTGTCACCCAGCCCGGCGTACCGCCGTCTGGTGCCGCCCAGAACGCGGATCACAAGCGCCGTCTTCGCGCCCGAATTATCCGCGACCTTTACCATCGATTCCTGCTGGATCATGGCGAGTCTCCCTTACCGCGCACGGTCAACGATCTCGACCACGCGCCACCGCTTCTGCTTCGAGAGCGGTCGTGTTTCCATAATGCGCACGCGGTCGCCGGTCTTCGCCGAATTCTCCTCGTCATGCGCTTTCAACCGCGTCGTGCGCGTGACCATCTTGCCGTACAGTGGGTGTGCGAACCGGCGTTCGATCGCAACCACCACCGTCTTCTCCATCTTGTCGCTGACTACCAATCCCACGCGGGTTTTCCGCGCGCGGCGATCGCTGGTCTTGCTCTCGGTATTCTGCATCTCGGCCATCTGGATTCTCGCTCCTTACTTGCTCGCGGCGAGCATCCGCTCGCGAAGGATCGTCTTCAATCGGGCTATGTCCTTGCGGATCGAGCGGAAGCGGAGCGGTTGCTCCAATACTTCAGTCGCGCTTCTGAACTTCAGTCGGAAGCGCTCCTCCTCCAGCTCCGCAACGCGTGCGGTGATTTCGTCGTCGTTCAGCTCGCGAACCTCTTCAGCTTGCATCGGTATGCGCCTCCTCGCGGGCGACGAACTTGCTCTTGACACTCAACTTCGCGGCCGCCAACCCCATCGCCTTCTCGGCAGTCACGCGATCGACACCCTCGAGCTCGAACATCATTCGTCCGGGCTTGACCACAGCCACCCATCCTTCTGGCGAACCCTTGCCCTTGCCCATACGTGTTTCGGCTGGCTTCTTCGTGATCGGCTTGTCTGGAAAAATGCGTATCCACACCTTTCCGCCGCGCTTGATGTGGCGCGTTAGCGCGACGCGCGCCGCCTCGATCTGGCGATTCGATACCCAGCCGGGCTCCAGCGCCTGCAAGCCGTATTGGCCGAAGGATATGGTCGCACCGCGGGTCGCCAGACCCTTCATGCGCCCCTTGAACATCTTCCTGAACTTGACCCGCTTTGGACTCAGCATCGCTCTTGCTCCTTACACGCCCGTCGAGTAGGTGCCGCGACGGCCAACCGGCTCCTCGCCCTTGAAGATCCAGACCTTCACACCAATGGTGCCGAAGGTGGTCTTCGCGGTCGAAGTCGCGTAGTCGATGTTCGCGCGCAGCGTATGCAACGGGACACGGCCTTCATGATAGCCTTCAACCCTCGCGATCTCGGCGCCGCCAAGCCGCCCGCCGCACTTGATCTTGATACCCTGTGCACCCATGCGCATGGCGCTCTGCACCGCGCGCTTCATTGCGCGGCGGAAGGAGATACGCTGCGCCAACTGGTGCGCGATCTGATCGCCCACAAGCTGAGCGTCGAGCTCGGGACGCTTGATCTCTTCCACGTTGATACCGACTTCCTTGCCGGTCAGTTGCGTCAGCTCATCGCGAAGCTTGTCTACCTCGGCGCCCTTCTTCCCGATCACCACACCAGGCCGGCCAGTATGGACCGTCACGACTACCTTGCCCGGTTTGCGCTCGATATGGATGTCGGCGATAGCCGCATGCCCCAACCGCGCCTTGAGATACTTGCGCAGGAGCTCGTCTTCCTTGAGAAGTGCCGGGAAGTCACGGTTAGCGTACCAGCGCGAGCGATGCTGCCGGCTGATGCCAAGCCTGAAACCGATCGGATTTGTTTTCTGTCCCATTAGCGCTAATCTCTCTCCGCGACCACGATGTCGACGTGGCTGGTTCTTTTCCTGATAGGAGTCGCCCGCCCCATGGCGGCCGGCATGAACCGCTTGAGCTTCGGCCCTTCGTTGACTACCGCGTGCTTTATGTACAAACGGTCAAGATCGACGGCGTCACCCGACTCTCTCGCCTTGAACTCCGCATTGGCGACCGCTGACTTGAGAACCTTCTCGATCTGCTTCGCCGCGTGCTTCTTCGAGAACATCAGCAGCGCGAGCGCCTCGTTCACATCCTTGCCCCGGATTTGATCGATCACGAGCCGCATCTTGTACGGCGACTGGCGCGTCGTACGCTGAATTGCGCGAACATCGGGCATCCTACCTTCCCCCCTTTGGCGGAGCGGCCGGCGCGGCGGATGCCTTCTTGTCCACCGCCTTACCAGCGTGTCCGCGGAACAGACGCGTCGGCGCAAACTCCCCAAGCTTGTGCCCCACCATGTTCTCCGTCACGTACACCGGGATGAACTTGTTGCCATTGTGCACCGCGAACGTATGACTGACGAATTCGGGTGTTACGGTGCTCGCGCGAGACCAGGTCTTGATCACCCGCTTCTCGTTGCGCTCGCTCATTGCTCGCACCTTCTTGAGGAGCGCTTCCTGAACGAAAGGACCTTTTTTTACGCTGCGTGCCATGGAAAATCTCGGGAATCGGGAGTGGGGGATCGAGGATGGGACGGGGATCACTCCCTATCCCCTAACCTCTACTCCCCGCTTTATTGCGTTGCTTTACCGCGCTTCCGGCCGCGGACGATCAAGCGCTGCGATGACTTCTTCTTGTTGCGCGTCTTCACGCCTTCCTTCTTGCCCCACGGACTCACCACGTTGCGGCCACCGCGCGTGCGGCCGCCATGCGGATGGTCGACGGGATTCATGACCTCGCCGCGCACCTTCGGACGTTTGCCCAGCCAACGGGACTTTCCAGCTTTGCCATAGCTCTGAAGCTCGTGCTCCGAGTTACCCACCTCGCCGATGGTCGCCAGACAATTACCGTGGATCAAACGCACTTCAGTCGATCGCAGCTTGAGCGTGACGTAGTCACCCTCTTTCGCCATGACCTGCGCAGACGAGCCAGCGGAACGAATCATCTGCCCGCCCTTGCCGATCTTGAGCTCCACATTGTGCACCGCCGTGCCCAGCGGAATCTCGCGCAGAGGCAGAGTGTTCCCCAAACGCACATCGGAACCAGGTCCCGCGACCACCACATCACCCTGCCGCAGTCCCTTCGGGTGCAGGATGTAGCGCTTCTCGCCATCCTCGTACTCCAGGAGCGCGATTCGCGCCGACCGGTTCGGATCGTACTCGATCTCCCGCACTGTCGCTGGCATGTCGAACTTGTCGCGCTTGAAGTCGATGATCCTGTAGTTGCGCTTGTGCCCGCCGCCGATGCGGCGCATGGAGATGTGGCCGTGGTTGTCGCGACCGCCGCTCTTCTTCAGCGGCATGGTTAGCGACTTCTCCGAAGTAGAGCGCGTGATCTCGGCGAAATCAGACACCGAACGGAATCGCGTTCCCTTGGTAACCGGCTTGAATTGACGAATGGCCATGCTTTAACCCTCGAAGATTTCGAGCTTGTCACCTTCAGCAAGCGTGACGATAGCCTTTTTCCAGTTCGCCCTGCGTCCCACGCTCTTTCCAACGCGCTTGGTCTTCCCGCGCTGATTCGACGTCCACACGCCGGTGACCTTTACTCCAAAGAGCTGCTCGATGGCCTCGCGTATCGCGGGCTTCGTCGCGTCGGGATGCACTTCGAAATGGTACTCTCCGCGATCCTGATAGGCGGCGGAGCTTTTCTCCGTTATGATCGGCCGAACCACAGTTCGAAACATCGTCGGCATGATTTACTTGCCTCCCTTCTTGCGGCCACTGCTCTTCTTGGCCGCGGACTTTTTCGCCGTCTTCTTCGTAGCGCTCTTCCTGGTTGCTGTCTTCTTCGCGGCGCTCTTTTTGGTTGCCGCCTTTTTTGCTGTCTTCCTGGCGGTCTTCTTACTGGCCTTCTTCGCTGCAGCCTTGCTGGGCGAGGACTTCTTGTC
>JACDCM010000176.1 GCA_013817545.1 Gemmatimonadaceae bacterium
GGGTCTTCTTCTTCGCGGGATCGGCAAAGACGACGTGGAGCGTGGGATGGTGCTGGCCAAGGGCGGTAGCATAACGCCACACACGAAGTTTCACGCCGAGGTGTACGTGTTGACGAAGGAGGAGGGGGGTCGGCACACGCCGTTCTTCAAGGGATACCGTCCGCAGTTCTACTTCCGTACGACGGACGTGACGGGGACGGTGGAGCTTCCTGAGGGAACGGAGATGGTTATGCCGGGCGACAACATCCAGATGACGATCGATCTGATAACGCCGATCGCTATGGACGAGGGATTGCGATTCGCGATCCGGGAGGGTGGCCGTACGGTGGGCGCGGGCGTAGTGGCGAAGATTCTGAAGTAGAAGGTTGCTGCTGGCAGATTGCTGATGTCGGATAGCAGAACAGAGCAACCATTCGCCATCAGCCTTACCTCCATCAGCCATACGTCATCACGCCCTTTCACACAATACTGACTAAGGCAAATGGCTCGCGACAAAATCATTCTGGCGTGCAGCGATTGCAAAAATCGCAACTACTTCACCGACAAGAACAAGCGCCTGCATCCAGAGCGTGTCGAGTGGAAGAAGCATTGTCCGCGCTGCAACAAGCACACGTTACACAAGGAATCGAAGTAATGGCTACCGACATTCTAGGCAACGCGAATAACGCACGTCGCAGCGTCGTCGACTTTTTGACCGAGGTTCGAACGGAGTTGGGCAAGGTCACATGGCCCGACAAGGCGCAGCTTCGCCAAGCGACGGTGGCGATCATCATTTTCGTCCTGCTCATCGGTTTCGTAATCTTTGTGATGGATTGGATACTGCAAAAGATTCTGGTCCAGGGTATTCCATCGCTGTTCGGAGCGTGATAGGCGTGGATCAGCACCGCTGGTACGCGATCCAGACGACCGCGGGGCACGAGAACAAGGTCCGTTCGCTGGTGCAACGACGAATCGATAGCGATGCGCGCCCCGTTGAAGATCGTCCGATCCGCCAGGCTCTTGTCCCGACGCAGGATGTAGTTGAGATCAAGAGCGGCAAGAAAGTCACCGTCGAGAGGAAGATCTATCCGGGGTACGTGCTGGTCGAGATGCTGATGAATCAGGAGACGATTCACACGATAAACAGCATTCAGGGTGTTATTAAGTTCGTTGGAAAGGAGCGAGTTCCACAGCCTCTTCGTCCGGACGAAGTGAATCGGCTTCTCGGCATCGCCGACGAGATGGAGGAGCAGGAGCCGAAGGAAGAGATTCCGTTTCTCGTCGGGCAGGCGGTATCGATTACCGAGGGGCCGTTTAGCGACTTCAACGGCACGGTCGAGGAAGTGCACCCCGATAAGGGCAAGGTTCGCGTCAGTGTCAGTCTGTTCGGACGGCCGACAAGCGTGGAACTGGACTATCTGCAGCTGAAGGGATACTGACGAGCTGGGAGTGGGGAATGGGGGGTGGGGAGCGGGACGTCGGATACCACAACGACGCTAAGCGAAACCGTGGGAGTGTAGCCGCTCGGGTTGTGAGCGGGTCACAATTTCCAGGAAGGCAGCATGGCTAAGAAGGCAATTGGATTCGTGAAGCTCCAAGTGCCGGCTGGCCGAGCCAATCCCGCCCCTCCGGTGGGAACTGCGCTTGGTCCGCACGGCATCAACATCATGGCGTTCGTGAAGGAGTTCAATGCACGGACTCAGTCCCAGGATGGTACGATCCTCCCGGTGGAGGTCACCATCTTCTCGGACAAGTCGTTCACCTTCATCACCAAGACGCCACCAGCCGCGATTCTTATCAAGAAGGAGCTGGGGCTGGAGAAAGGTTCCGGCGTTCCGAATCGCACCAAGATCGGCAAGCTTACCCAGGCACAGGTGCGCAAGATCGCCGAGCTCAAGCTGCCGGACCTGAACACCGATTCTGTGGAGTCGGCGATGGCGATGATCGCGGGCGCGGCGCGTTCAATGGGCGTCGAGGTCACGGACTAATGCGTACCCATGGGAAGAATTTTCGGGCCGCCGCCACCAAGGTAAACCGGGAGAATCCGTACCAGCCGCAACAGGCGATCGAGCTGGTAAAGTCGGCGAGCTTCGCCAAGTTCGACGAGACCGTGGAGGTGGCAGTTCGTTTGGGGGTAGATCCACGGCATGCCGACCAGGTCGTGCGCGGTACGGTGGTGTTGCCCGCCGGGTCTGGCAAGACGGTGCGCGTGCTCGTTATTGCTGTAGCCGACCGCGCGCGAGAAGCGGAAGCGGCCGGTGCGGATTTCGTCGGGATCGAGTACGTCAGCAAGATCAAGGAAGGCTGGCTGGATTTCGACGTCATGGTTGCTACGCCGGACCAGATGGGTCAGGTCGGACAGCTCGGGCGGGTCCTCGGACCGCGAGGCCTCATGCCGAATCCCAAGGCGGGAACGGTCACGTTTGACGTCGGTCGGGCAGTGCGCGAGCTCAAGGCCGGCAAGATAGAGTTTCGCGTTGACAAGAGCGGCAATGTTCACGCGCCAATCGGCAAGCTTTCGTTTTCGAAGGAACAGCTCCAGACGAATTTTTCAGCGTTCATGGATCAGATCGTCCGGGCCAAGCCGTCGGCTGCAAAGGGTGTATACATCCGCAATGTCGCCATTTCGAGCACGATGGGACCTGGCGTCCCGATCGACACCACTCCCTACAGGTAACGAGCTATGAAGCGCAGTGAGAAAGAGCAGCTCGTCACCGAGCTCAGGGACAAATTGAGAGGCGCAAAAGCGCTGTACTACACCGACTTCACGGGACTTAACGTGAAGCGGATGACGGAGCTTCGCCGCCGGTTCCGGAAGGCTGGCATCGAATACGTGGTCATCAAGAACACGCTGGCCTCGCGCGCTGTTTCCGAGCTTGGCCTGGATGTGGACCGTCTCAGAGGACCTACCGGAGTTGTGATCGGACGCGATCCTGTCGCGGCCGCAAAAGTACTCGCCGACTTCGCCAAGGAATTCGAGCAGAAGCCCGGCGTGAAGGGCGGTTTACTCGATGGCAAATCGATCGACACCGCACAGGTCAAGAAACTTGCGACCCTTCCCTCGCGTGAGCAGATGCTGGCCGATCTGGGAGCTGGTTTGCAGTCGCCGATGGCCGCCTTTGTCGGCGCGCTAAACGGATTGCTGTACATGTTCGCTGGGGCGCTTGACGCGCTAAAAACGCAGCGCGAAAGCGCCAACTGAGAACCCAGGCCGGCTCCTCTGCGATTTGAGGGAGGCGGCCCAGGCGTCATGCCTGATGACACGCCCCAGGTCAGCCTGGGTGTACCAAGGAGAGAACAATGGCTAATGCGACTATGAGCAAAGACGAAATTCTCGACGCGATCGGCAACATGTCCGTTTTCGAGCTCGCCGAGCTGATCGAGACATTCAAGACGAAGTTCAATGTGACCATCTCGGCCGCCCCCGTGGGCGGTGGTGGTGCGGCAGCTGGTGGTGGTGCGGCGGCCGCTCCGGTGGTCGAGGAGCAGACAGAATTCAACGTCATCCTCAAGGAAGCCGGCGCGAAGAAGATTCAGGTGATCAAGGTAGTCCGTGAGCTTACGGGCCTTGGACTCAAGGAAGCCAAGGATCTGGTGGACAGCTCTCCCCAGGCAGTCAAGTCGGGCGTCTCGAAAGACGAGGCAGCCGCGGTCAAGGCGAAGCTGGAGGAGCAGGGCGCGACGGTCGAAGTGAAGTAGGGCGGCGCGAACCGTCCAGTGCGGGCGAGCGGAGTTCCGCTCGTCCCGCTGCGCGGTTCCTTGCCCGCTCACCTTCACTATCCGGCGCGATGGTTTTTAACCTGACACGCAACAAACAAATCAAGTACGTGGGCGCTTCTTCCCGGAGCCGCATCGTTTTTCACGACGCAGCCTGGGTTGGGGCCTTTTGTCGTCTTCGAGCGGTGAGCCATGGCTGATACTTTGAAACAGATTTCGTTCGGTAAGCTCGATGAAGGGATGGAAATGCCGCACCTTCTCGACATACAAACCCGTGCCTTCGAAGCGCTGCTGCAGCTGGATGCTGCCGCGCACGACCGGGAGGATGTTGGTCTCGAGCGCGTATTCAAGGACCTTTTTCCAATCGCAGACGTCCACGAGAATTACTCG
Source organism: Gemmatimonadaceae bacterium (assembly GCA_013817545.1). Classification (GTDB taxonomy): domain Bacteria; phylum Gemmatimonadota; class Gemmatimonadetes; order Gemmatimonadales; family Gemmatimonadaceae; genus JACMME01. Next base: position 4,087 of record JACDCM010000176.1, read on the forward strand.
CTGGAATTCGTGCGGTATTCTTTGGGCGAGCCCAAGTACAGCGTCGAGGAGTGCATCGAGCGCGACATGACGTACTCGGCACCGCTGAAAGCGACGCTCCAGCTCATCGTGAACGAGGACGTCAACGGCACCAAGCGGCCGCGGAACATCATCGAGAAGGAAGTCTATCTCGGCGAACTCCCTTTGCTGACACCGCTGGGCACTTTCGTGATCAATGGTGCCGAGCGGGTTATCGTGAGCCAGCTGCATCGGTCGCCTGGTGTGGTGTTCGAGGAGTCGACTCACCCGAACGGACAGCGCCTTATCTCGGCGCGCATCATTCCCTTCCGCGGATCGTGGGTCGAGTTCACCGTCGACATTCACGACGTCATCTACGTTCACATTGACAAGAAGAAGAAGTTCCCGGCGACGGCATTGCTGCGCGCCTTGGGCTACGGAAGTAATTCCGACATTCTTCGACTTTTCTTCGCGGTGCGCGAGCTCGACCTGACGAAGAAGCTGGAGAGCCGCGGCGACCAGCGTGAGGTTATCGGTGCGATCGTGGCTGAGGACATCGCGCTACCGGGCGAAGTCACCGCTGATGACGCGCCCAAGGCCAAAACGAAGAAGGCTCGCGCCCAGCGCGAACGCGACGAGAATCTGCTGCTGGTAAAGGAAGGCGACGAGCTCACGATCGAGGTTTACAATCGCCTCCGCCGGCAGAGCGTCGATAAAGTAATGGTTTTTGCGTCATATATGACGATCGACCTGCGCGATGAACAAGACGCGATAGAGCGGGGCGAGCGTCCGGCCCGTCGTACGATTGCTGTCGACGTGGTCGATCATGAGAGCGGGGAGATCATGGCCGAAGCGGGCCAGCAGCTCACCGACACGTTGCTCAAGCGGCTGCGCAAGGCGGAGATCTCGAAGATCCAGGTATTCGTCATGTCAGGGCGCGCTGAATCCATGCTGGTGAAGAACACGCTGGCCAAGGATCCGACTGCCAGAATCTCCTACAAGGAGAGTGGCGTCATCCTGGACCGCGCTGTGGATTCCCAGGAAGGCGAAGAAATCGCGCTCAAGCAGATTTACGGACTTTTGCGGCCCGGTGACGCGCCCAACATGGAGACGGCGCGCGTCGCTCTGGACCGGCTATTCTTCTCTCCCAAGCGATACGATCTGGGACGCGTTGGACGTTACAAGATCAACCAGCGTCTCGGACTCAAGACGGCCGCGAACCACACCGTGCTGACGAAGGAAGACTTCGTCGCCATCGTGCGGCATCTCGTGGAATTGCACGAGGGCCGCGGCCATACGGACGATATCGATCATCTTGGAAACCGTCGCATTCGTTCGGTCGGCGAGCTGATTGCCAATCAGTTCTCGGTCGGCTTGAGCCGCATGGCGCGCCTGGTGAAGGAGCGGATGTCGATCAATACCGACCCGGAAAAAATTACGCTGGACGACCTGGTCAATGCGCGGACTGTGAGTGCCGTGATCCAGGCGTTCTTTGGATCGAGCCAGCTGTCACAGTTCATGGATCAGACGAATCCGCTCGCGGAGCTGACGCACAAACGCAGGTTGTCGGCGCTTGGGCCTGGTGGCCTCACGCGTGAGCGTGCCGGATTCGAGGTGCGCGACGTTCACTATTCCCAGTACGGACGGATGTGCCCGATCGAGACGCCTGAAGGTCCGAACATCGGTCTTATCACGTCGCTGGCGTGCTATGCGCAGGTCAATGATCTGGGCTTCGTCGAGACACCATATCGCGTCGTCAAGAATGGTAAGGTGACCGACGAGATCGAATGGCTCGATGCCAACCGCGAGGAAGAGGCGGTAATCGCGCAGGCTAATGCGCAGCTTCGCGAAGACAGAACTTTCGTGGACGAGTTGGTCCTTTGCCGCCAGGAGGGAGACGTGCCGCTCGTGTCTCCCGAGCGGATCGATTACATGGACGTGGCGCCGGAGCAGCTGGTTTCCATTGCCGCGGCCCTGATCCCGTTCCTCGAGCACGACGACGCGAACCGCGCGCTCATGGGCTCCAACATGCAGCGCCAGAGCGTGCCGCTCTTGAATCCCCGCACTCCGCTGGTTGGTACGGGGCTCGAGGAAAAGGTAGCTATCGATTCTGGCGCCGTGGTAATCGCCAAGCGTGGTGGCGTGGTAACTCGCGTTACCGCGGACGAGATCATCATTGATGCGGGACCTGCCGATCGTGGCGGGGAGAACGGTGATACTCCACTGGCGCGGCTCACGCAGCACGACCGTTATCGTATCAAGAAGTTCTGGCGCACCAACCAGGATACGGCCATCAACCAGCGGCCGATCCTCCGTCTTGGTCAGAAAATCAAGGCCGGCCAGGTGCTTGCCGATGGAGCTGGTACTGAAGCGGGCCAGCTCGCCCTTGGCGCGAACGTGACGGTGGCGTTCATGCCCTGGTATGGCCACAACTTCGAGGACGCTATCGTGCTCTCGGAGCGCCTGGTGACGGACGATGTCTACTCGTCAATCCACATCCAGGAGCTCGAGCTGCACGTACGTGACACCAAGCGCGGTCAGGAGGAGATCACACGTGAAATTCCCAACGTTGCGGAAGAAGCGCTAGTCGATCTGGACGAGCGCGGCATCATCCGCATCGGAGCGCACGTCAAGCCAGGTGACATCCTCGTCGGCAAGATCACGCCGAAGGGTGAGACCGAGCTTTCCCCGGAGGAAAAGCTTTTGACGGCGATCTTTGGCGAAAAGGCGAAGGACGTCAAGGATTCCTCGCTCAAGGTTCCGCCAGGAATGGAAGGCGTCGTCATCGACGTCAAGATATTCTCGCGCATCGATGACCAGGTCATTGAGACGGATCGTGGGGAGCGCATCGGCGAAGTACGGCGCCTCGAGGGCGAAGAGAAGATTCGTGTCAACGAGGTTCGTGACAGCGAGCTCCTCGATCTCCTGGAAGGTCAAACCATTCAGTTGGCTCTCAAGGCCGGTACGGTGGAAGAAGGAATTCCAGCCGGCACCAGGCTTACCGCCGAGATGCTCCGCGAGATCAAGATAGCCTCGCTCGATCTCAAGACTCTGCGCGTCGAGGGGAAGAAGCAAAACGACAGGATGCGCACGATTATCGACGCTGCCAGCGCCGAGAAGGCGAGACTTGAAGAGAAGGCGGAAGAACGCATCGACAAGATTCTCCAGCCTGATGAGCTGCCTCCGGGCGTCATCCAGCTCGTAAAGGTGTACCTCGCGGAGAAGCGCAAGATTTCCGTGGGCGACAAGATGGCGGGCCGGCATGGCAACAAGGGCATCGTGGCTCGCATCGTTCCGGAAGAGGATATGCCCTTCCTGCCGGATGGCCGGCCTGTCGACATCGTGCTCAATCCGCTCGGCGTACCGAGCCGGATGAACGTGGGGCAGATTCTGGAGACGCATCTGGGGTGGGCGGCAAAGTTGCTTGGCTTCTACGCCAAGACGCCGGTTTTCCAGGGCGCAAACGAACGGGAAATCGGACTTCTACTCAAGCTTGCTGGCGTAACGTGGGCGGCGAAGGCGCTCAATCTTCGGACGGCACCGCCGGCAATAACCGACCGCGACGTTCGCACAATTCTGAGTGATATCAAGCCTGGTCCGAGCGAAGCCGACGACCACGTGGAACTATCGGATGCGGATATCAATTCGTTGGGAGCACGGTCGATGTCGCAGGAAACGCGCGACATTTTCCACCGCGTTCGCGACTTTCTCGCTTCGGCGGCCAAGGAGCTGTCAGAACGGGAGAACACCGAGCTCGCGTACCAGATTGACTTCCACAACGCGGCCGCGGAGGAAAACGGCGCCGGGCGCGACTACCGCACCGCGGTCAAACAACTAGAGAAGGCTGCGGCGCGTGAGCCGTCCGACGTATTGGAAAGCGAAGAGCTTCCAGCGCTCGCGCGGATGCTTGGACCAAAGTCGGAGGCTGACGTAGACACGGCCGCGGTCGAGCTCATGCGGCTGGCCGGTCTCACCGCTGCCGGAAAGGTGTGGTTGAGGGATGGCCGCAGTGGGGATCGTTTCGCGAGCCCAGTTACGGTTGGCGAGATCTACATGCTCAAGCTTTCGCACCTTGTGGACGACAAGATCCACGCGCGGAGCATTGGTCCTTACTCGCTCGTCACACAGCAGCCGCTGGCGGGCAAGGCGCAGTTCGGCGGACAGCGCTTCGGCGAGATGGAAGTGTGGGCGCTCGAGGCGTACGGTGCCGCGCACACCCTTCAGGAAATCCTGACGGTCAAGTCGGACGACGTGAACGGGCGAAGCAGGGTGTACGAGGCGATCGTGAAGGGCCAGAAC
>JACDCM010000545.1 GCA_013817545.1 Gemmatimonadaceae bacterium
CGATGTCGAAGCAATTGATCAGCTGGTCATCGCGACGCTGCTGCGAGGACGCCGAATGGCGCTTCGATTGGGATCCCGGCGCAGCCGGAACGTAGTGCGAGCATCCTGCCAACTTACCACGTCACTTGGCTCCTCTCCCTTGCGCTACTGCTGCGTGCGTATAGGCGACCCGAGCGAGGTATATTCGCGCACAGAACTTCGAAGTCGGTCCGCGTTGGATAGTCGAAGACCGCGCCCCTCACCTGCCCTTGGGCGTAAGGTACAACGTGATTCGTTCCGCACCAGCGAACGATCCGCGCGGGAGAGACACGATCGTATCCCCGGGTGTAACTGCGGCCACCGTGCTGTAACACCTACGACAAGCTGAGGCCACCGCGTCGTCTCTTTATCAGGCGTCGTGCGCTGTCGTTTGCGCGTCCGCTCAACGACGCTGCGATCGGCCAGGTACACGGTATCTCGAAACCGGAACAATGCAGGTGGGCACCGTGCTTCGCGCAAGCGTGGTCAGCGCGGAGTCGTCACCGGTGGCGGGGCAAAGCTCCGTCGCGCCTGGGGGCACCTCGGCCAGGCTCGCGGTTGCCCGTTAGCCAGCGCCGGGAGAGTCGACATGTCGCGCGACGTGCGCTCGGGATCTTCCGACGCCGCGTACGCCAGCATCGCGGCCATCGTCGCGTTGTTCTTCAGGTCGTCGAACACGATCTTGTCGAACGTGTCGCGGTTGGTGTGCCAGGTGTATTGCCGGTACTCCGCATAGCTGGACTGAAGACGGAATGCGGGTGCCGGGCGGCAGACGAACGACGTGTGGTCGCTCCCCGAGTTGGCCTGCGGCCCGGGTAGCTGAAGCCGCACGCTGTCCGTCATCTCGGCTGGAAGCTGCGCGACCCAGCGCGCCAGACTCCCGCCCGCCTTGAGGAACCCCTGTGCCTCCAGGATCTCGACTCGCCAGGTACCGTTGTCCTGGTTGAACGCGACCTGCAGGCCATTGATGACGTCTGGGTGATCTTCGGCGAACGCGAGCGACCCGATCGTCCCCTGCTCCTCGCCCCCCCAATGTCCGGCGAGGATACTTCGCCGCGGCCGCGGGTAGGTCTCTTTCAGGATGCGCATCGCCTCCAGCATCGTGATGGTGCCGGTTCCATTGTCGGTTGCGCCGGTGGCGCCGGCCCAACTGTCGAGATGCGCGGACAGCAGCACGTATTCGTCGGGCAGCTCGGTCCCTCGCAGCTCGGCGACGACGTTGAACATCGGAACCTCCGTCCGCGTCGCCTGCGACTCGGCGGTAAGCCGGACGCGAGGTCCCTGGTTGTTCGTGGCGAGTCGGTGCAGCAGCCCGTAGTCCTCGCAGGAGAGGTCGACGCTGGGTGCTCGTTGCGTATTCGCGCCGAAGATCTTGTTCACCCCCCAGCCACCGGACCAGGTCAACGTCCCGACGCCAATGACGCCGGCGGATTCGAGCCGCGCATACACGGCGCGATTCGCATCCTGCGGCTGGGTTCCTCCGGGCGCCAGCGCACGGAAGCGTGCCGCTGCCAGGCGCTGCGCCTCGGCGCGGCGCGCGTTGATACTCGTCACCGTCGCGGGCCGCGCATACCGCTCCAGCTCCTGTTTCGCGCGACACATGATCTCGGGCGCCGAAACGAGCACGAACTTGCCGCGCACCGAGGTGAGCCATTGCCGCGCGGCCACCGAGTCGGCGAGCTCGGGGATCACGACGACGTTGCCCTCGACCGCACGGTTGCCGGTGCCCGGGCTCCAGGCGAGCAGCTCGACTTCGAGGTTCTGCAGCCGGGGCGCGATCATCTGCATGTGAACGGTTCCCTCCCGCCAGCCGCGCCAGGTCCCGTAGCGCTCGGGGCGCACGGTTATACCCCAACCTTTGTAAGTGCGCTCGAGCCAATCCACCGAGGACTGATAGCCTGTAGTACCCGAAAGCCTCGGGCCGATGGAGTCGGTCAGGACCTGGGCCAGTTTTTCGGTCTGGGACTGCTCCATCCCGACCTGCCACATCCGGCGGATAACGGAATCAGCGGAGCGGAAGGTCTGCGCTCCGGCGGTTGCCGGAAGCATCGCGAAACTGGCGGCCAGCAGAAGGCGAATCGAGTGGCGCATCCTGACTCCGTTGAAGTTCGTTATACAAGCAGTGCCTCCCCTTACACCGCACGCCGGCCACCGCGCGCTCATTTAACGTTTCGCGTACTCCACAAAGGCTACCCGCCGACTGTCTGGCGACCACGATGGAACATTGATAGTTCCCTGACCTCCCAGGAAGGCGGGCGTCAGATCGCGCACTGAACCGTTGCGCATGTCCATGAGACGTAGCTTTACCTGCTTGCCGAACGGATGGCCATCGCCCTGGTCTTCGAGATACGCGAGGAAAACCACCCAGCGCCCGTCGGGGGACGGGTGCGGGAACCAATTGGAATAAGCGTCACGGGTGAGCTGTTCGGACTCACTCCCGTCGGGGCGCATACGCCAGATCTGCATCTTCCCAC
>JACDCM010000177.1:0-817 GCA_013817545.1 Gemmatimonadaceae bacterium
AAGTGTTGCGGATACCGCAAATCAGGCAAAGTCCGAATTCCTTGCTACCATGAGCCACGAGCTACGCACGCCACTCAATGCCATCGGCGGTTACGTGGAGCTTCTCGCCATGGGAATTCAGGGGCCGGTTACCGACAAGCAGCGGTTTGCGCTAACGCGAATCGACCGCAGCCAACGCCATCTGCTGGGCCTGATCAACGACATCCTGAATCTCTCCCGCATCGAGGCGGGCCGCGTAGACTACGTAATGTCGGACGTACCACTACGAGAGGCACTCGCCGACGTCGCCCCAATGATAGAACCGCAATTCGCCGCGAAGGGGATCGCATATGAAGAGCGAGACGCGATCCGTTGGCCCACGGTTCGGGCGGATCGGGAAAAACTCCAGCAGATCCTGCTCAATCTGCTTTCGAACGCCTTGAAATTCACCGAATCAGGCGGTCGCGTCTGGATAGAGGCCGTCGAGAGCAACGAAGCTGGGCAGGTGAACGTTCGCGTATCCGATACGGGCCGTGGCATTCCTGCTGGCAAGCTCGAATCGATCTTCGAGCCCTTCACCCAGGTCGACGGCAGTCATAGCCGCATGGGTGAAGGTACCGGTTTGGGGCTCGCCATTAGTCGTGACCTCGCGCGTGGAATGGGTGGTGACATTTTCGCTGAGAGTACGCTCGGTGAAGGCTCGACCTTCACGCTTTCGCTCGACAGGAATGCTGAGGAATAGCTGCAAGCGCCTGCCACACGAGAAGCGTCGGGGCGCTGGCAGAGTGAGCGTTGGTATCGGGTTCTGAGCCTCCTGCTTTAAACAATTGCAGCAGCG
>JACDCM010000177.1:827-8365 GCA_013817545.1 Gemmatimonadaceae bacterium
AGTTCGCAGTTCAGTTAGTAACCGGGGTTCTGCGCTATGTTCGGCGCGACATCCACTTCGTTCTGCGGGATCGGAAACAGCGTTTGGAATGCCGGAATCGAGAGCACCGATTCCGCCTGTCCGGTGCGAACCAGGTCAGGCCAACGGAACCCCTCGAATGCAAGCTCGAGTCGGCGTTCCAGATAGATCGCATCGAGAACAGCCTGTTGGCTGGTCGCTACCACATCGGGAACACCTGCCCGCGCGCGAATCTGATTGATAATCGCCAGCGCTGGAGCAACCTGGTTTAGTTGCGCTAGAGCTTCCGCCTTGTTCAACAGCACTTCGGCAAGGCGAATCACGTGGAGATCCTCCGCGCCTTCCGTGGTCGGGTATTTCGACCCGTAACGCCGGTTTCGCGCGTCAAAGGAAATTGACCAGGCTGCACGATCGTCCAACGGCGTGAAGACCAGATCTCCGTCATCGTTGGTAGTTTGCAGCGTGTCGGGGTCGTAGTTCGGGTCCGCACTGAAGCCGAACGCGTCAATGAGATCGAACGAAGGCGACAACTCGCGCCGGCCGCCAAACGAGCGTGACGTGTAGTAGAAACCAACGTTCGTGAATTCCTGCGGGGTGAAGGATATTCTGAAGATATCTTCCGGCGTGTCCTGCCCGTCCGGGCTGAACAGGTCGCTGAAATCGGGAGCGAGCGAATACCCCATGGCGATAACCGCATCAGCCGCCGTTACCGTGGCAGCGTAATTCTCCTGATACAGATACACGCGGCTGCGGAGCGCCTCGACGGCGCCCAGCGTGGCCCTGCGTTTGTCTTCGTTCGTTATGAGCTGCTCGGCCTGGTCGAGATCGCTCAGTATCTGAGTGTACACCTCGGCCTCCGTGCTCCGCGATATTTGCGAAGCTTCGTCCACACTTGCCGCGGGTGCCACCCGGATGGGAACGCCACCCCAGAGCTTCACCAGATTGTGGTAGCTGAGCGCGCGCAGAAAGTAGGCCTGGCCGATCATATCATCCCTCTCCTCGTCTTCCAGCCCGGTCACTGGCGTCTCGAGGCGAGTGATGAGTTGATTGGCGCTGCCGATCGCTGCGTACAGCGCCTCCCAGATGCTCTCTATCGAGCTGTTCTGCGTCCGAAGCTGATTATCGTCCGCCTCGGCGTAGTCGGTGAAGGTTCCGACCCAGTCCACATCTTCAGACGGCAGGTCGCTGAAGAAAAGAAGCTCACCACCGTAGTAACTGCCACTTTGCAGCGCATCGTAAGCGCCAGCGAGCGCCGCTCGGGCGCCCGTGGGATCAACGATGGCGCGATCCTCCGGAGTGTCGCTTATCGGCTCCACAGTCAACGTCTTGTCGCAGCCCACAGCCGACACTATGAGCACCAGCGACGCAAACGCTCGGTTTCTAAAAGATCTCATGAATTGAGTCATCCCTGTTCCGGGTGTGCGATAGTTTCCGCGGGCGCTCATCGGAGGTCTCCGCTAATACCGATACTCAGCGTGCGAGCCAGCGGATAGGCGTAAAAGTCCGTACCCAGCGATGTGTTCGCGCTGGAACCGAAGCTGTTCACATCCGGATTGTAGCCCGTGTAATCGGTCCAGGTGTGAAGGTTCCGGGCAGATGCGAAGATTCTCGCGGTTGCAAGTCGTGCGCTCCGCGCGAAGGCTGTTGGCAACCGATAGCCGATCGTCAACTCCTGGAAGCGAACGTACGAACCGTCTTCGATGAAGCGGCTGGAAACCAGGTGAGCGTTGGCCGTCCCATCCCAGCTCGCGCGCGGGACGTTGGTAATGTCGCCGGGCTCCTGCCAGCGGTCCAGCTGGTCCGCAAACTTGTTGTCCAGATTGTAGCCACCGTCACCCGAGAAGATGCGCATGGCATTGTACACCTCGGCGCCATGGCTGAACTGGAAGAACGCGCGCACGTCAAATCCCTTCCACGACATCGTATTGCCAAAACCGCCATTGTAGGTGGGGTGTGGGCTGCCGACGACCTTGCGATCGGCGGATGTGGCCTCTCCGTCGCCATCCAGATCTTCGTACATCGCGTCGCCCGTCTCCGGGTCCACGCCCAGAAAGTTCAAAGTGTAAAATGCTCCAAGCGGCACGCCTTCCTCAACTCGGTTGACGCTACGGAAGCCGGTGCCGAACGCTTCGCCCCGGAAGAGCTTCGTCACCCGATTGCGGTTCCACGAGATGTTGAGGTCCGAAGCCCACCGAAATCCGTTCGTTGCCGCCGGTTGAATGTTCGTCGTGTTGAGTCCTAGTTCGAAGCCACTGTTCTCGATGTTGCCGATGTTGTCCCAGAAGCTGCTGAAGCCACTTGTACGGGTGATTGGACGCAGCACCAGCAGGTCATTTGTCTTCTTCTTGTAATAGTCGCCGATGATGCCGACTCGTCCGCTCAGGACGTAGAGGTCGAACCCCACATCGAACTCTCGCGTACCTTCCCACTTGAGATCCGCGTTTTCGATGGCGCTTGGCGAAATACCGGGCTCGTCGGAATAGTTGGCCTTGGAGAAGCGGCCAAGAAACGCGAAGTCATCGCCAATCCCCTGGTTGCCGGTCACACCATAGCTTGCCCGCACCTTGAACTCGCCAAGTCGACCGAGGCTCTTGAACGTTGGCTCGTCGGTGATCATCCAGGCCGCTGACGCCGCCGGGAAGAAGCCATAGCGGTTGTTTGGGCCGAAGCGGGATGATCCGTCGCCCCGGACGCTCGCGGTCACGAAGTAGCGGTCGAGGAACGTCATGTTCGCGCGGGAGAAGAACGAGACGAGATTGTTTTCGGTCGGCCTGCCAGCGAAAACCGTGGCTTTCCCGGCATTTCCCGGATACTGAAAGTTCTCGGTCGTGAAGCCCTCTCCCTGAACGAACTGCAGTTCCGACTTGTTGTACTCAACGCTTCCCCCGCCGGTGAGCGACAGCGTAGACCGGGTGCCGCCACGATTGAACGTCGCGAAGGTCTCCGCCAGGTAGCGCTGGGCGGTGTTGTTGCCTTGCTGAGCGACGCCACCAATGCTGGCGGCATACCGGCCAATGATCTTGGGAGAATTCCACCGCAGGTCACGCAGGTTCAGCACGTCCACTCCGACTCGCGACGTGAGCTTGAACCTGTCGGAAAAGTTGTACTCCCCCTCGATATTTCCGAGAGCGCGAAAAGTTCTGGTCTCGGCGGCATCGAGTACGCCGATGGCAACCGGATTGGTATAAACCAGGCCGTCATCCGTGCTGGTAAAGCTGCCGTCCGGATTGCGCGCCTCAAAGATGGGCGCGTCAGCGATGGCATTCGTGACCACGCCATCGAGCGTGTTGTCATTCTCGTTCCGATCGTTGTCTTCGCGAACCAGGCCGATGGACGTCCGGAGAGCGAAACGATCGCTGGCCCTGAAATCGAGGTTGACTCGAGCGTTCTGCCGGTTGTAGTGCGACCCGATGACCGTGCCTTCCTGGTCGAACATGGTGCCCGACACGAAATACTGAACCCGGTCAGTCCCGCCACCGATCTGCAACCCGATGTCCCGTATTGGCGCAGAGCGAAAAATTTCGTCCTGCCAATCCGTGTCTACGGCCGCGTTGGTGCGGTCGAAGCCGACCTGATCAGGTATCTCCTCCTCGGTGTAGCCATCATTCAGGAGAGCCTCGTACATGAAATCCACGTACTCCTGGCTGTTCAGCAAGTCGACTCGCTTTTCGACGCGTTGCTGGCCGGTGTACGTGCTGAACGAGATACGTGGCTGGCCAGCCTGACCACGCTTGGTGGTAATCATGATGACACCATTGGAGCCACGCGAGCCGTAAATCGAGGATGAAGCCGCGTCCTTGAGAATATCGATGGACGCGATTTCGTCGGGGCTGATTCCGGTAACCGCTGTGACGTCCTGACCGCCGACATCGAGCTGTGAAAAGTCTTCGCGAATCAGCGGCATGCCATCGATCACGTACAGCGGCTGGTTGGTCGCCGAAAGCGACGCTGAGCCGCGAACGCGAACGGTGATGCCATTGCCGGGGTTGCCGGCATTCTGAATTACCTGGACTCCAGCTGCCTTTCCCTGTAGCGCGCCGTCCAATCCGGCCACGGGGCTGTTCACTATCTCCGCACCACTGACGGAAACCACCGCGCTGCTTACCTCGCGCCGCTGCGATGTTCCGTAACCGGTGATGACAACCTCCGACAGCTGCTGCGGAACTGCGCGCATCGCGAAATTCACTTCCACGCTGTCTCCGGCCGGAATGGTCACCCGGTTGCTTCCCGCAGCGTATCCGATGCGCAGAACGCGCAATGTGGCTTGGCCTGCCTGCACACCGCGAAGCGAATACCGGCCAGCATCGTTCGTCATCGCGCCGCGAGTGCTGCCTACGATCATGACCTGCGCACCCTCGACCGGCCGTCGAGTCGCCGAGTCTACGACCGAACCGTTGACGACTCCGATGCCTTGTGCGGACAGGGACGCGGAGCCGGTCAGCGAGACCGCGACTCCAAGGAACAGAGTTGGGATCCAGTTTGACTTACATCGTGTCATTTGTGTTTCTCCTGAAAAAGGGGAGGGGACAAACGCATCCGCGGAGCCACGCGGACGAAACTAAGAGGAGGGAAAAAGGTCGAGCGGGGTTAGTCTAGTGGGGAGTATTCAGTGCGGCACGCCAGAGGGCAAGTGTTTCTTTGGTTTCTGACATTTGTGGCGGACCTGAAAACCCTCGGGGCGAATCGGAAAATGGTCGGATCGCACGCACCCACAAACACGCGAAAAGCGCCTGACAGGCGGGATCCAGCGGCAGAGCCGTGTGTTTCTGGCCCGCTCGCATCGCCGTCTACCTCATGGCACTGGGCAAGAAGGGCGACAGTCATTTTTGAGTCCTCAATGCTTTCGAGCGCGTTGGTGGGTGACCGGGCCTCGACAAATTCGCAAGCGTCTAACTCGTACGGAATGCCGCTGGGCTGGTCGCCGACGGGCGCTTCGCGGGAATCAGCGAAGCAACCAGGTCCCATGCTGAGAACCACACCATGCCGGTAAAAGTCACGGGATCGTTAGAGCTCACTCGATCCTGGGGGCAGGAAGTGTCCTGCGCTGCTCACGTCCTCTATTTAAACTTGACCACCCAAGTCTTAATAGCGGCCCCCGTTATTCAGCTTTGTTGAACCCCGAGTCCCCAATCCCTACATGAGACGCGGCGAAACCGGCGAATAGGAGGTGACGACCGTTGGCGGCGAGAAAGTCCGCCCGTTCGTCAACAAGCCGCTTCTCCCCGTCCCATCGCTGGCGATGGATGGTGAGCAACGCTGCTAGAATCCGCGGTGCTGGCGATCGGCCGGCTCGATGGCGTCTCGACCATGCCGCCCGACAAGTCGGTATTCCGGGAGGTCCACGGCGTGCTTCTCTCCCGAGGCCGAGGGAGTGGCAAGGACCCGGGCGAGTTCCGACGTTCACAAAACTGGATCGGCGGAAGTCGCCGGGGCAATGCCGCGTTCGTCCCGCCGCCGCACACAGCGGTCCCGGCTGCATGGCGGCGCTGGAGCCGTTCCTGCACGCCACCAACCATAGCCGCCCGGAGCAACGCAGTTTCCGGATACTCCGCCTTGGCGAGTTCCTCGACCCGCTTGTCGAATACATGGATCTCCCGGCTTATGCTCTCGATCGTCGCGAGACCGGGGCGAGGGCTTCCTGCACCGCTTCTGGAATTGCCTCCCGCACCTGCCGGACGAAGCTGTGCGTGGAGCAGCTGGGCAGCCGGCCACCAACAGATTTCACCGCACCTCGTACGTGGTTGACCAACAGCGTCCGCCTTCGCACCAACGCATCCCGCGCCCGAATGAGCGCTAGGTCACGCTGAGCCGCTTCTCCGCGGTGCTGGATTGGAGACAAAAGCGCCGGGTCCAGCCGCCCGAGCCCGGCCAGTTCCACAGCATCTCCACGGTCGTTCTTGGAATCACTCTCGTATATGAGGCGCACCCGCCGTGCATTCGCCACGATCACCTCGTGCCCGCGGTCCGCGAGCAGCCGGCTTATCCAGGGAGAGTGCGTTCCAGCTTCGATTACGATTCGCACGCGATCGGTCTTCCCGAACCGAGCGCGCAATGCATCGGCGTGGTTGGCACTCGCCCCCCCTCCAGAACCGCACCAGATTCGTTGAGCACGCAGAGATAGCTGTACCGGTCTCGACGACGGAGGCCGGCTTTCTCATCCCAATCTGACCCCTTGATTCAGCGCGGCAATCGAATGGTAAACAAGGTGCCCGCTTCGGTCGAAGAACGCACGTCGATGGTGCCTCCGTGGGCGCTGACAATGCGTTCCGCAATGTAGAGTCCTAACCCGAGACTTCCTGAATCAGCCGCGACAGCCCCGCCCGACTTGAAGCGCTTGAATGGGCTGAACAGCCCGGGAAGGTCGGACTTCGGGATTGCGGGCCCATAATTGTGCATCCGCAGCACGATGTCTGCGGTCTCACCCTGGGCCGTCACACTGATCAGTTTCCCGGCTGCGCCATGCTGCACCGCGTTGCCGAGGAGGTTCACGATCACCTGGCTGATTCGTCCCGCGTCCCACTGTCCCCGCAAGTCGCCAGACGAGGTAAACTGTATTGCGCTCCTCGGGTTGGCGACGGCCATTTCGTCGACCGCATGGGCAACCACGTTCCCCAGATCTGTGTCCGCGCGCGTGATCGGGATCCCGGAACCCAACCGACCCCGCGTGAAATCCAGCAGATCCCCAACCATTTGATTCATTCGCTTCGCGCTCCGAGCGATGCGCGTCGTCATCGTGAGATGCGGCTCGGTGAGTCCGCCGGTCTCGAGCATGAACTGCGAACCCATAATGACAGTGCTCAGTGGCGTGCGAAGATCGTGGCCGAGAATCGCGACGAACATGTCCCGTGAACTATCGATGTCGTGGGTGTATCGCGAGACGGACTCAGCAAGGGCCTGGTCGATCGCCTCATTGAAGCGCATCAGGTCTTCCAGGTCAGCCCCGGTGAGCGTGCCCTGCGCTTTGGTCCACAGCCGGATAACACTGGCTCGCAGGGCGCGGTACTCCGACACCATTTCTCCGACGCTGAAGCCACTCTCAGCGCGACCGGATCCATGCACCTCGGCTGCCGTCTCGGTTCCCTCGGGGCTTGCGTCTGCATTTCCCTTGGACTTCTCCGCTTGCTCCGCGTCCGTCTGGCTGGTTCGAAGATCCTTAACGATGACCGCGAGCATCTCCGAGGCGTGATCGCGGAGCGCTTCGGTGTCCATCTCCGTGCCCGCCGGGCCAGATGACTCGGCGAACGTCACCCATTCGGCGAGAATAGGTTCGGTATTCGTGGCGATAAAGTCGGCAAGTCGCATGAGGGTAACTTAACAGGATGCTTCAAGGGGTCAGAGTCGTTGAACCCCGAAATGAGTCGCTGCGGCGATCACCACCGTGTGGCAGCCGTTTCAGCATGCGTTGCAGCCTGGCTTCGAGCTCCTCCCGAAACGGAGTGGTGCCCAGCACCGTTCCAGCGTTCGTGGCACGACGGATGGCATTGACGGCATCCATGTCCAAGTGGCAAGCAGACATCGCC
>JACDCM010000546.1 GCA_013817545.1 Gemmatimonadaceae bacterium
GCACGCATGTCATTATGCCCGGGAGAACGCTGGCGAGCGATGAATCATGGAGCGCGCACAACAGCGGTTCTTGCGCGCCGCTCATTGGACATCTCCCATGATGCCCGGATTCAGGATGTTCGAGGGATCGAACACGTTCTTGACGCGCTCGGAGATCCGGGCGCGAACCGCGGCTGAGGCGTCCTGCGGAACAGTCAATCTGTGCGCTGTTTCTCCGCCACGCTCGACGATAGCCGAGCCCGGCGCCCACCACATTTCGCCCGTCAATTCGCTCCAATCCGCATCACTTGTAATGCACCGCACTATGCCCCGTCCAACGGAGGCGTGCACGAGGCCGCCCGCAACCCGCCTTATCGCGTTTCGCCAAAGGTCTCCGAGGTGCGACGGGCGTCGGGCGAATCGGACAACCAACGCGCGTGCAGGCTCGCACGCGCGAAACGCGCTCCAGATGCCAGGATTGGCTGGCCGGACGGTATTCAATCTCGAAAGAGCGTTCCGTTGCGCCCTCACGGATTCGGCATTTCCACTCAGACGAACCAGAATTGTGGTGTCAGTGCCAACATCGAGGTGTTTCGCCAGCGCAGGATTGAGCAGCTCGACTGCGTACGGTGTAATGGGCGCTGTGGCAAGTGCGCGAAGCTGGGCATCCAATGCTTGAGGATCACTGTCCACGGCGAGCGTGTAGCTTTCATCCACCTCGGGGAGCGCGCGAAGCCGGAGGGTGGCTTCGGTGATCACTCCCAGCGTTCCCCAGGATCCAGTAAACAGGCGCGTAAGATCGAATCCGGCCACATTCTTGACGACGCGCCCGCCAACCGTAAGAAGATTTCCCGTGCCAGTTACGACTCTGAGTCCCAAAACATGGTCACGTGGGGTGCCGAACGCGTGAGCAAGTGGACCGAATGATCCTGTGGCAATAGTGGCCCCCACCGTTCCTGTTCGTGAGCCGAAAGGATCGAGAGGCAGCCACTGGCGCTCTTTGGCGGCCGCATCCGCGATCACCTGCAATTCAGTTCCGGCCCGGACGGTAATGGTAAAATCTCCAGGCACGTAGTTGACGACTCCGGCGAGCGCATCAACTGACAGCACACGCTCGGCGCGAACAGGCCTGCCGGCATCCAGCCACGTGCCGTTTCCCGCAACACGGATGGACTCGTCGCGCCGCAGCGCGCTGCGAACCTCTTCGCGCACCTCGGTCACGGTGTACGCGTGGAGGTGCCCGGTTTGCAGGCTCACGCGCGAGCTCCGGCAGCCGCATACCATTCGCGGCACGAATGTATCGGCACAACTTTGTCGGGGTTCGACCGGCGCATCGGATCGAAGACGTGCCGTATCTGGCACATCGCGTCGAGAGTGTGTGGAGTAAAGATGAGCGGCATGTAGTCGAGCTTATCGAGTCCGATTCCGTGCTCACCGGTTATGGTTCCACCCGCGCTGATGCAGACCGTCATTATCTCGCGCATGGCTTCGTGCGCGCGCTCTTCCACGCCAGCGTGTCGCGCATCATAGGCGATGTTCGGGTGCAGATTCCCATCGCCGGCGTGGAAAACGTTGCAAATCATTATCCGGTTACGCCGGCCGATCTCGCCGATCTTCGCGAGAACCTCGGGAAGCTTGGTGCGAGGAACCACCGCGTCCTGAACAATGAGATCCGGGGCGATTCGTCCCATGGCGCCGAAAGCCTTCTTGCGCCCTTGCCAGAGGCGCATGCGCTCACCTTCCTCTCTCGCAATGCGCACTGTTCGAGCGCCCGCCTCAGCGCACAGGCGCTCGATAAGGCGCACATCGACTTCGAGTCCGGCGAGGAGTCCATCGACCTCGGCCAGCAGCACCGCGGCTGCGTCGGCCGGATAACCCGCGGCGTAGATGGAGGCCTCGACCGCGCGGATTGTGGCATTGTCCATCATTTCGAGCGCCGCGGGTACGATTCCGGACGCTATGATCGCTGACACCGCTCGCGCCGCCGACTCCACTGTCGTGAAGTCCGCGAGGAGAGTTACGATCGCTTCCGGGTTGCGCGTGAGTTTGACGGTTACGTCGGCCGCGATACCGAAGCACCCTTCCGAGCCGATAAAAGCGCCCAGCAGATCATATCCATCGTCTTCGCCATCGGCGTTGCCCAGGGTCACCATGTCGCCTTCAGGCAAAATTACGGTGAGCGCGGCGACATGATTGAGCGTCACACCGTATTTCAGACAATGTGGCCCGCCCGCATTCTCGGCGACGTTGCCACCAATGGTACAGGCTGTCTGGCTGGAAGGATCGGGGGCGTAGTGCAGGCCGTAAGCATTTGCGGCGCGGGTGAGGTGCGAGTTCACAGTGCCCGGCTCCACAACAGCGAGCCTGTTCTCAGCATCAATCGACAGGATGCGGTTGAGACGATTGAGCCCAACGACCACCGCATCACCTTCCGCGAGCGCGCCTCCGGAAAGGCCCGTGCCTGCTCCGCGGGGCACGAACGACCGCCTTGCCGCAGCAAGCGCGC
>JACDCM010000547.1 GCA_013817545.1 Gemmatimonadaceae bacterium
GTTGGCGCGCGCCGCCGGGTGCCAGGTAATCGGAATCGATCGGGACGCCAGGCGCGTGGCGCTGGCACAGCAGAACGGCGCGAAAGGAGTGATCGCATCGGAGGGCGTTGACGTCGCACAGGCTGTGCTCGGTGTGACTGGTGGAATCGGCGTGGATGTGGTTCTTCTGACACTCGCCACAGATTCGAGCGACCCTGTGCACGCCGCCGCTACGATGGCGCGCAAGCGCGGTCGCGTCGTCCTGATCGGCGCTGCCGGGCTCACACTTCGCCGGGATGACTTCTACAAGAAGGAACTTTCCCTACAGGTTTCGTGCAGCTACGGCCCCGGCCGTTACGACTCGGCGCACGAGGAGAAGGGAATTGACTATCCCGCACCGTTCGTCCGCTGGACGGAAGGACGCAATTTTTCCGCGGTACTCGACCTGATGGCGGATGGAAGCGTCGATCCCATGCCATTGGTGAGCCATCGCTTTGCGATAGCGGATGCGTCGCGCGCGTACGAGGTCGTGTCGGGAAGCGAACCGAGCCTGGGCATCGTCCTCACCTATCCGGGCGACGGCGGCGCTGCGAAGAAGAGCCAGCGAACCGTCGTGCTGCGTTCCGGCGTTACGTCGAAAGGAAAGGGAGTAGTCGGCTGGATCGGCGCAGGCAATTTCGCATCACGCATGCTGATTCCGGCTTTCGCGAAGGCGGGCGCTCATCTCGACACGATTGCTTCGGCGGGGGGCGTGTCGGCTGCCACTGTCGGCCTGAAGAGCGGATTCAGGTGCGCCACTACCGACACTACCGCCATGCTCTCCGACGAAGCGATTGATACGGTCGTAATCACGACGCGGCACGACAGCCATGCCGATTGGGTTGTGGCGGCTCTGAAAGCGGGCAAACACGTCTTCGTCGAAAAGCCCCTGGCGATGACGATGGCCGACCTTGATCGGGTGCGACAGGCGAGTGTTGCTGCCAGTTCGCAGCTCATCTGCGTTGGATTCAATCGAAGATTCGCTCCTATGGTTGTAGAAGCGCGACGCGCACTCGACGCGAGGAGGGAACCGCTGGCGTTGAGCATCATGATAAACGCCGGAGAGATCCCGGCCGAGCACTGGACGCAGGATCGTGACGCCGGTGGCGGCCGCATCGTCGGAGAAGCATGTCACTTCATCGACCTTTCCCGATATCTCGCTGGATCTCCCATCTCCGCCATCGACGTGCGGACCGCGCGCCGAACCGGACGTCCGGTCGATGACATCGCCATGATCCAGCTTGGCTTCGAGGATGGGTCCGTTGCCGCCGTGCACTATCTCGCCAACGGAAGCCGCTCGTTTCCAAAGGAGCGGATCGAGCTGTTTTTCGAAGGAAAGACTTTGCGCATCGACAACTATCGAAAGCTGCTTGAATGGGGCGTTCCCGGTCTGGCGACGAGATGGCCAAAATCGCAGGACAAGGGTCACGCCGCCCTGGCCGCCGCGTTCGTTGATGCGGTGCAACGTGGGGGTGAAAGTCCAATACGAGAGGAGGAGCTTCTGGAAGTCAGTGAATGGTCGGTGCGAGCGGCGGAACTGGCGTCGGCAGGAGGAGGAAGCGCTTGAAAATAGTGCATGTGGTTGGGGCCAGGCCGAACTTCATGAAGCTGGCTCCGGTCGCGCGGGCGCTCGCAAAACATGCAGGGGTAACACAGAAGATTGTGCACACCGGACAGCACTACGACGAGGCCATGTCCGAATCCTTTTTTCGGGATCTCGGAATCGCCGAGCCTGATCTGAATCTGGAAGTGGGATCGGCGTCCCATGCGGTCCAGACCGCGCGGATCATGGAGAGGTTCGAGCCAGTGGTAGTGCAGGAGCGGCCTGACTGGGTGGTGGTTTACGGCGACGTTAACTCGACAGTCGCCGCCGCACTGGTTTGTTCGAAGCTTGGAACAAGGCTTTGCCACGTCGAGGCTGGCCTGCGAAGCGGTGATCGCACGATGCCTGAGGAGATCAACCGTCTCGTTACGGACCGGCTCGCCGATCTTCTGCTCACTCCCTCTATGGATGGCGATGATAACTTGCTGCGCGAGGGAGTCGAGCCATCGAGAATTCAGTTCGTTGGCAATGTCATGGTGGACACCCTGCTGCACGCGCTGCCTGCGGCGCAGGCGTCGGGATTTCGGGCGCAGCTCGGGCTCGACATTGACGGTTATGCGCTCGTCACGCTGCACCGGCCTTCCAACGTCGACGCTCCAGAACGTCTCCACCGGATCTGCCGCGCTCTAGGGGAAATAGCCACGCACATGCCGGTGGTTTTCCCGATGCATCCGCGTACTCGCTCGCGTCTCACGGAGCGCGACCGCCAATCGCTCGCAGGAGTGAAGTTGCTCGACCCGACACCGTATCACGCGACGCTCGACCTCACCTCCGGTGCCCGTGTCGTGATCACCGACTCAGGTGGTTTACAGGAGGAGACGACGGCACTTGGCGTACCCTGTCTGACGCTTCGCGACAACAC
>JACDCM010000548.1 GCA_013817545.1 Gemmatimonadaceae bacterium
GGATGGAATTGCACACCGTGTATCGGAAGTTCGCGGTGCGACAATCCCATGATCTCACCCTCCTCGCTTGCAGCCGTCTCCTCCAGACAACTCGGGAATGTCTCGCGCTCCACAATCAAGGAATGATATCGCCCCGCTACGAACGGCGCCGGCATTTCGGAGAACAGCGCCACGTCGATGGCTGATCAACGAAGCCTTGCCGTGCACAAGTCGCGGGGCACGGACAACCCTGCCGCCGAAAGCTTCTGCGATGCGATCGTCGCCTGCTCGAGGCTGCCCTTCGGGATGCCGAGTTTCAGCTTCACGTTGTCGATCCGTAAACCGCTGCCGGCTCGTAAGTCGTTGCTTCAGCCACCACCCATCTTCCAGACTCAAAGCGACGAAAGAAGCAGCTCGCATAGCCTTCATGGCAAACACCAGGGCCGAGCGCTTCGGCTCGGACCAGCACGCAATCAGCATCGCAATCGGTCCGAATTTCCTTCACCAGCAGCCGATGGCCTGAAGTCTCCCCTTTCAGCCAAAGCTTCCCGCGCGAACGACTGAAGAAGTGGACTGATCCGGTTTCGTTCGTTAGGCGAAAAGCTTCGTCGTTCATGAAGCCGACCATCAGGACGCGGCCGGACAGGTGATCCTGGACGACGGCCGGGAGCAGACCGTCCAGCTTGGAAAAGTCGAGGTTCATACTGCGGAGGGGGGCGGAACGTGGGGCCACTGCGCAGCGTTTGCAACGACAGTGCGGGTGATCGCGGGATATGTCGCTGCCGCCTCCCGCGACAAAAAGTAAACAAATCGATGCTTGACGGCTGCGGACTCGACCCCCAGCGTGCGGCTCACAAAGTTAGATCGTGGCGATTTAAGGCGACTTGCTCCACGTTAAAAAGTGCTAAAGGGCTGCTCAGATTCCGGGAGGTGAGGTAGGTCAGGTTCGACAGGTGGAATCACAGGAGCGACGCATCTTTTAACGTGTCTGCAGGAGATGCTTTTGGTTGTCACGCAGGAGACTGCCATGACAACCATCGCCACCGATTCCCTCGCCGAAGTTGATTCCGCGACTTTCACCGCCGCACTGCTCAAGCCCGCGCTCGAGTCTACGCCGCTGACGCGAAACGAGAGCCTCAAGGCGGCGCATCCGCACCGGGCACCATCGCACAGACGCTGGCGGACTCTGAGGCGCTGAGGTTTTCAGACGACGATTACGAGTTTCTGAAGTTCCACGGCATCTACCAGCAGGACGACCGCGACAAGCGAAAGACCGGCAAGGAATACATCTTCATGGTCCGTGGCCGCCTGCCGGGCGGTGAACTGAGTGCGGCGACCTATCTCGCATTTTGATGGCTTGGCGACTTACCTCGCCAACCAGACGCTGCGGATTACGACACGACAGGGATTTCAATTCCACGGCGTAGTGAAGAACGGCCTGGGTCCGTTCATGAAAGGGATCAATGACGCGCTCGCAACCACGCTGGCTGCGTGCGCGGTACCATGATGGCCGAGTTGGCGTTGTTCTTTGGCGCGAGCCCCCGCGTGCTCGCTGTGAGACGCACGTGGCGATTGGTATGTTGCAGATGAACCGGCGGTTCGGCTGCAGCATTCAACGGCGCGCGACGGCGCGGAGTACCCATTGAGCATCGCGGCGATCTGCGACCCAGGCCCGTTTTGGTTCGTCGCGGCAGAGAAGTTCTGGTGCGTTCCGCTCCGAACGACCCTGGGCAGACACCTCTCAATATCTGCCCAATGGTGAGTTCGGCCGGCCGCTAGCGAACGTTATAAACTTCCACCAAGCCGATGCCGCTGTCGACGAGGGCGAGGACGTTCTGCCCTTCGAGCAATAGGGAGTGCAAGAGGCCCGTGGATTCGGCGGGGCGTGTAGAACCCCGCAATTCATGTGGTGAATCTTCGTCACTTACGTCTTCTTCCCCCTAGGAAACAAAACGAGCTGTGCCTCCCGGAGCGACCCAGCGCGCAGGTGAAGGGCAGAGGTCCTTAATGGCGAATCGCTGTGCCTATTTCGCTTTAGGTTTCTGACTTACCCCATGCCGAGAGGAGTGAGGATCGCTGACGGCGACAAACAAACCAGCGAACGCAATGCTTATGCTCTTCATGACGCGGGTGCCCGTCCTCTTACCCGCTATGCCCGAGTACGACAAGCGGTTTGTGGAGCGCGCGCGTCTCGCGTGCTGGTCTCGGCATTCTGCAGACAAACTCTTCTCTCCTCGCTGTGGGATATTGCTTGTAACTTGACTGTTTCGAGGGCGGATTCACCGGCTGTTACGGCACACTGACCTCGCCGCGAGCGAGGCGAGAACTTGTCTTGCTCCCTCGCTCCCGCTCATTGGCTTGACCGCTACAGATCCAGGTCGCCCGCGCTCAGCTCCTCCCGCGAACGGCGGGACGGCGGCGTCAAAACGTTTCCTTCCAGCACCTTTTTCAAGAGGTGTCGATGGCAGTGCGCTTCATCTTCGACGCAATGACAAAGGAGGGTC
>JACDCM010000549.1 GCA_013817545.1 Gemmatimonadaceae bacterium
TTTCTGAAGTGGCTTACTTGATACTCGCGCGGGCGAGTGTAAAAAGATCCTGCTGAGTTTGACCCTTACGGATCAACTCGAGCGCTTTCTGCATCTGAGCGTCTTCGGCGAGAGTGCGGCGGAAGAGTGTAGAATCGCCAAACGACTGCCGGATCACCTGGTGCGTGATCCAACGATCTACCAGTGCTGTGGCCGCCTGAAACTGCTTGGGATTTACGGCCACGCTATCCTTTTCGAGGCGACGCAGGAACTCTTCTCGCCATTCCGGCTTCGGTTGAATGTCCGGCGTGATCTTGCCCTTGAGAGTAAGAGCCATGTCGTACAGCGCCGCGCGCACGATCGCGCCCTTTGGAGCCAGCGCACGCGCGAAATCCTGCTCAACGGTGGAGATGGTGTCTTCAGGGACGATCACGTCGGGGGTAATTCCACCCCCGCCGTAAACGATTCTGCCCGCGTCCGAGCGGAAGGTGGGCCGATTCTTTTTCACGGATTCCTGCTCGAGTGAATCGGGGGTCTCATCGATGTCACTCTGTGGCGCGCGGGCAGCGACGCCAGCTGGAAGAGTTCCCGGGCGAGCCGGAGTCCGGTCCTTTTGAATGGAACGGCCGCTCGGCGTAAACCACTTGGCAGTCGTCAGTTTTAACGAGTAGCCCCCTTCAAGCGGAAAGACAGACTGAACCAGTCCTTTTCCATATGACGTCGTACCGACTACGAGTGCCCGGTCATGGTCCTGCAGAGATCCGGCAACGATTTCGGATGCGGAGGCGGAATAGCCGTTCACCATGACCACAAGAGGAATGGCGGGGAAACGGTTCCTGCCTTGCGCCTGGAACTTCTGTGTAGCACCATCGCGTCCGCGAACGGAAGCGATTTCCTGTCCGCTATTGAGGAAGGCGTCGCTGATCGAGAGTGCCTGTTCGAGGATGCCGCCCGGGTTATCACGAACATCGACGATAATTCCGCGAGCACCCTGCTTCATGAGGCGGTCCGCAGCGGCGGCGACCTCCCGCGAGGCGCTCTCGTTGAACGTGAGGAGAGGGAGGTAGCCAATCTTGCCATCCAGCATGAGTGCGTAGGGCACCGCTGGAACGTTGATGATCGCGCGCGTCAGCTGGTGGTCGATGGGTTGAGCAACGCCAGGGCGTGAAAATCTGGCCCGAACCTTCGTTCCTGGTGTTCCCAGAAGGACATCGGACACCTGCTGCGTAGACCAGCCTCGCGTAGACATTGTGTCGACGACGGCGATGCGATCTCCTTCCACAATGCCGGCGCGTTCGGCGGGCGTGTTGGGAAAGACGCGAACGACGACGATATTCTCCTGCTGTTTCTCGATCTGCATTCCGACCCCGCCGTAGCGGCCGGTGGAAGTCGCCGAAAAGCGCTCAGCTGCCTTTGGCGACAGGAGCTCGGAATACGGGTCGTTCAGCTGATCGATCAAACCCTTCGCCGCCTTCTCATACAGAGAGGCTGTGCCCACCGTGTCTACGAATCGGTCGGACACGAGCGAAAGCACCTGGTCGAACAGGCGCGCACCGTCACGAGTCGCTCGCTCCTGAAGAATCCAGCCACCGGCGACGATCGGGAGCGCCAGCGAGGCAGCGATGAGTGCGTTGCGACGAGCAGAAGACATGGACATCAGGCGGCTCGGAAAGGGTGAAGGCCGGAAGTTAGCGGGAGGTAGTGGCGAGAGACCAGTGACTGGAAGCTGGAATCAGGGGCAGGCCCCATTATCCTCTCGTACCCTATTGGGCATGCGACGTGCCGCTTCGGAGCACCCTGTTACGGCCCGGAAGCCTCAGGAAGAGCTTCCGCAACCCCCGGTCAACCCAATCCGGCACATCACCTTCGTTCGGCCGGCGCAACACCATGATCAGTGCGGGGAGGTACACGAGCGAGACCAAGACGGTACCTGTGGCTGTATGAAATTCCGAAAAACTCGTGAAGGGTCCCATGCTCCTGACGAAGACACTAGCAATCCAAGTAGCCCAGGCAAGGAGAAGTGATTCCAGAAACGTCGCCGGGATAAGGAACAAGGGGATAATGGCGTATGGCATCAACGTGTGGGGAATACACGCAAGAACAGCGATCAACCTAGCTTCCGGACGTCGCCAACGAAGGAATGCGAGCGGCAGGAAAATGCCTGCGGCGTAGCTGATCGGGGGTGCTTTGTCCGCAGCGCCACTAATGATCGTTAACCATTGCGAAGGCCAGTTCGGCATTACGACGAGGCTCAACCCCGTGATTAGGGCTATGCCAATAAAGGCGCGCTTCCGGGGATACGCCGCGAGTAGCGCGATAGCGATGTTAGGCTTTGCGGCGAGCACGAAGCCCATACTCGGAAGTAGCGCAGTCGCCGTGAGCACCACCTCCCACTGGGCGACCTTACCCGCGAAGAGATAAGCTATGCTGGCAAATACCACGAGCCGGTGGTAGCCGTCGCGAGTCAGCACAAATGCTAGCAGAGCTGAAG
>JACDCM010000550.1 GCA_013817545.1 Gemmatimonadaceae bacterium
GTGAACAACTGTGGTTCACGACACGACTGCGAGCGTCGAGATCGAGGTACGTCCAGCGTCCCAGCTGCAACGGATAACACTCGTCCCGCGGGCTCGCGAGGACTTCATCCCGGTGAAGCACCTCACCGGTGAAGACGAGGAGCGTGGCCCCGGCGAGGACGTCGGCTGCTGCGTGCAACCCCAGTCCGTGCGGGCTCTTCGCGACACGAACGGAAGCGGCGCGGACGTGTTGCATCAATTGAGTCTCGCGAGCAGCAAGAGTGCGCCGACTGCCATCACAGCCCCAAGCATCTCAGACAAGTGAAGCGTTTCCTTGAGCACCAGTGTGCCCACGAGCATGAGCAGCAGAATCGACGATACGGAATAGACAATGCCAATCTGGGAGAACGACAGATGGCGCATCACGTAGACCCATCCGCCAGCCATCAACGCATAGACGGTCAGACCCAACCAGAACCACTGCGACTGGGCACTATTGGCCCGCTCGCTCGCGAGCTTCAGGAAGTAGTCGGCGAGCACGCCAACCGCAGCGAGAACGAACACAATCAACAGGCCTGCTTGTTGAGAAGACATGAGGGTTCAGCCCGCGGCCCTACGCGCCCTGACAAGTGTGCGGAGGTACGCCTCGGCTTCCGCCGCCGCCATCGGTCGGGCGATGTAGTAGCCCTGGATTTCATCGCAGTGCTGGGAGATCAGTACGTCGAACTGCTCGCAATCCTCGACGCCTTCGGCCGTCACTCGCAGCTTCATGCCTTGCGCGATGGAGATGATCGCGGAGCTGACGGCGCGATCCCTCTCGTGCTTGGCGATGCCACTGATGAACGAGCGGTCCATCTTCAGCCGGTCGACGGAGAGCTCCTTCAGGTGATTCATGTTGGAGTATCCCACTCCAAAGTCGTCGATGGCAATCTGAACCTTCAAGGCCTTGATGCGATCGAGCGTCTCTCGGGCGCGATCGAGGTTCGCGATCAGCGCGCTCTCGGTTAGTTCCAGTTCCAGCACGCTCGGGTCGAGCCCGCTTTGCTGACACGCATGCGCGACCCGGTCGACGAAGTCAGGCTGCCCGAGCTGAACGGCAGAAACGTTGACCGCCATCCTCTCCAGCGGCAGGCCGGCATGCAGCCAGGCGCTCGCCTGCGCGCAAGCCGCGTGCAGCACCCAATCCCCGATCGCGTTGATGAGGCCAGACTCTTCGGCCACGGGGATGAACTCCAGGGGCGGCACGTCGCCCAGCTCGGCGTTGCTCCAGCGCAGCAGCGCCTCCATTCCGCAGATGCGGCCGGTCTTCAGATCCGTCTGCGGCTGATAGTGCAGTGAAAACTCGCCGCGATCGATCGCTCCGCGTAACTGGTTCTCCATGGTGAGATGCTTGAGCGCCGTCGCGTTCATCGACGCGTCGTAGTGCTGAAACGTGCTGCGCCCGGTGCGCTTAGCGAAGTACATCGCGAGGTCGGCATTGCGGAGAAGCGTCTCGATGTCCTCGCCGTCGTCGGGGTATACAGCGATGCCTATGCTCGGCGTAATGAAGAGCTCATGGCGGCCGGCCTGCAACGGCGTCCCGTGAGCTCTCATGATGCGCCTGGCGACGATCGCCGCATCCTTGGTCTCCGCGATCTCCGGCAAGAGAAGTAAGAATTCATCGCCGCCCATGCGCGCGAGCTGGCTGGCCATATAGGTGACCGTGTCACCCTCGCGGACGACATCGCGCAGGCGTTGCGCCGTCGCCTTCAGGATCTCGTCGCCGACGCTGTGGCCCAGTGTGTCGTTGATGCGCTTGAAGTTGTCCAAATCAATGAAGAGGACCGCGAGTCTGCGCCCGTGCCGCTTGGCGAGCGCGAGCGCCTTGGACATGTGTTCGCGGACCAGCTCCCGGTTTGCGAGGCCCGTAAGCGGATCGAAGTACGCCAGCCGCCGCATCCGCGCTTCGGCGCGCGCCTTCCGTCCCAGCGCCACCGCGAGCTGCCGCACTTCATGGGCGTGAAAGGGCTTGTGCAGATAGAAGAGCTTCTCCGCCGGTGGAATGCGCGCCGAGATCTCTCCAGGATCGGCGTCCGAGTAGGCGGTAACGATGACGATGTCGACGTTCGGGTCCATTGCCCGGATCGCCGAGGCCGCCCACGCACCGTCGGGCCCCGGCGGCATGCGCATGTCCAGGAATACGACGTCAAAGCTCTCCCCGCTCTCGAGCTTGGCGCGCACGGCGTTCACGCCCCCCTCCGCACTTTCTGCGGTGTGGACCTCGAAGTCGGTCGCGGCAGTTGGCTTCCTGCTCTCCCTGTCGAACAACCGGGCACGCAGAAGCTCGGCCTCGGTCAGCTTCGCCGTCGGCGGCGCTGACAGCAGCTCGCGGTACGCCTCCCGAATGGGGCGCTCATCGTCGACGACCAGAACGCGGATGGTGTCGTCACTCATATGTTCACCCGGTTGCCGCGGAGTTCGCGGCCCCTGAGCGATCTACGCGATCGGCAA
>JACDCM010000551.1 GCA_013817545.1 Gemmatimonadaceae bacterium
AACACGATTGCCATTGAGATGATTGTGGCCAAGATTCAGCGCCGCCTGGAAGCGGCGCCCGTATGACCCGCACGGAAACCAGCGAGCGCGTACTCGTCGTCGACGATGAGCCGGAGATTGTCGCTCTCGTAGCGTACCACCTCGCCAAGGAGGGATATCGCGTTTCCACAGCGGCTTCGGGACCGGAAGCCATGGCGGCGGCGCTGGTCGAGCGGCCTACCCTCGTCGTGCTCGATCTGATGCTGCCTGGAATGTCCGGGTTTGAGGTCCTGGAAAAGCTGCGCGCGCAACCCGCCACTCGAAATGTCGCCGTCCTCCTGCTTACGGCTCGAAGCGATGAGACAGACAGAATTCGTGGGCTTACGTTGGGGGCGGACGACTATCTCACCAAGCCCTTCAGTCCCCAGGAGATGGTGCTGCGCGTTGCCGCGATCCTCAGACGCGTGGCAGCGCCCGCCGCCACGCCTTCGGATACTCTCGTCATTGGAGCTATCGAGATCGACCGCGCCGCGCATCGCGTCACCGTGAGCGGACAACTTGTCGATCTGACACCAATCGAGTACAAGCTCCTCCTCCTGCTCGGCGAGCGGCGGGGGCGCGTGCAGGCGCGCGCTCACCTCCTCGAGACGGTGTGGGACGCCGCCCCGGACATACAGACCCGAACGGTAGACATGCACGTGCAGCGGCTGAGAACCAAGCTTGGCGCGGCGGGAGACACGATCGAGACAGTGCGCGGCTTTGGATACCGGCTCAGGGCAGCGGAGTCCCGCAGACAGTGAGGATTGGCCAGCGCCTTCTGCTGGGGTCGCTCCTGGTGATTGCGGTGCTGGTCATTTCGGTCGTGGTCGTTACGGGCATCGGGCTCCAGTCGCAGCTCACTGGACTTTCAGTCGAGCATCAAACGCAGGAGGCGCGGCTGATCGCGGCTCTGTGGACCTCCGGAGTTGATTCCGATTCCCTTGCCAATGCCGCTGCCAACGCGCTCGGCACCAGGGTCTCTCTCATTGATTCCTCGGGACTCGTCGTCGGAGACTCGCGGTTTGATGGAGAAGATCTCGCCCGGCACGATAATCATGCGAACCGGCCCGAAGTAATCGATGCGCGGCAAAACGGCGTTGGGTGGTCACGCCGGATGAGCGTATCTGCTGGTGAAGAAGAGTTGTATGCCGCCGCGAGAAGCCAACGCGGCGTCGCGCGTGTCTCGTCGCCCACGCTGGAGCTCGATATTTTCGTCCGCCGCGCGCAGCGTGACATTCTCGTCTCGGGGCTCGTAACGCTGGCAGCCGCCGCGCTACTCTCCTGGTTGTTCTCGCGTTCGATCTCCCGGCCAGTTATCGAGTTGCGGGATGTCGCGCGAGCCCTTGCGGCAGGTGACCTCACTCACCGTCCCCAGTTGACGGGGCCCGGGGAGGTTGGGGATCTCGCGGACGCCATACACCGCATGGCTGAACAGCTTGGCGGTCGGCTGCACGCACTCGCTGCCGAGGACGCGCTTCTGGCTGGCACCATCGAGTCGCTGGATGAGGGAATCCTTGTAATAGACTCCAGCCGGCGCGTAATACGGGCTAACGATAGTGCCCGCCGCTTGCTCGGCGTTCGTAGCGAGGTTCCTTTTTCGGCCGATCTCCTCCCTCGGGACCGCGCTCTGGCGGAAGCCCTGTCCGACGCGCTCGCCGGCCGCGACACCTTACCCTCAATCGAGCTCACGCTCAGCGATAGAACGCTCGAGGTCCGCGCGCGCTCTCTGTCGGAAGGAAGAGCGGTGCTCGCAGTTCTCGACCTTTCCGCGCAACGTCGCCTGGAAATGGTTCGCCGCGACTTCGTGGCCAACGTGTCCCACGAGCTCAAGACACCTCTCACGGTGATCGGCGGATTCGCGGAGACTCTCGCCACCGACAAACTCTCATCCGATCAGCAAACGCATTTTGCCAAAGCCATTCTTGCCAGTGCTCGCAGAATGCAGCGTCTTGTCGAAGATCTTCTTGACCTCTCCCGCATCGAGTCGGGAGGGTGGAAGCCGAATCCCGTTGAGCTCGAGGCTCACATGGTCTTTGACGAAGTAAGTAGCTCATACAATGCGGAGGCGGTGGAAAAAAAAGTCACCCTGGCAGTCGAAGTAGATCCTCAAGCTTCAAGGATCTTTGCCGATCCCACTGCACTCCGGCAGGTCCTCTTGAACCTTGTGGAAAATGCGCTTCGACACACGCCGCCGGATGGAACGGTGACCCTGTACACCGCAGCGGCGGAAGGTGGCATTCGGATCGGCGTAAGGGATACCGGTACCGGCATTGCGCCGGAGCATCTCTCGCGCATTTTCGAGCGATTCTACAGGGTGGACTCCGGCCGCGCACGCGAGAGTGGCGGCACTGGCCTGGGACTCGCAATCGTGCGGCATCTGGTGGAAGGGCACGGGGGGCAGGTGGTCGCTGAAAGTACACCGAACCGGGGAACCACCGTCATGGCAT
>JACDCM010000552.1 GCA_013817545.1 Gemmatimonadaceae bacterium
TGAAGCGTTTCGCCGGTTTGGGGGCGACAGTTCTGTTCGCCGTCACGCTCTTCCTTCTCTCCGGCTGCACTCCTCGCTGGCTAGTCCGCAAGGTCGCCGATTCTCACGCTGGCTGCCTGTACGACGTCCAGACATCCGAAAAACTCGTTGCGCTCACGATTGACGACGGTCCCGACCGACGCACCACCCCAGCTATCCTAAAGGTCCTCGCACAACACAATGCCAGCGCGACGTTCTTCCTGATTTCCAGTCGCGTATCCGGCAACGACACTCTGGTCGCGAGGCTTCTCCGTGAAGGGCATGAAATCGGCAACCATTTCTCCCACGCTGAAGCCAGCTCCCGTCTCACGCACGCCGAGTTCACCCGCTCCCTTCACCAGGCTGATTCTGTGCTAAAGGGCTTCGCGAATGTACGCTGGGTGCGCCCCGGTTCAGGTTGGTACAATGCTCGAATGCTGCGCGTCTTTGACGCGAATGGTTACGACTGTGCGCTCGGATCGGTATACGCTTTCGACCCGCAGCTCCCCTTTCCCGGGCACACATCTCGCGTTGTTCTGCGTAGAGCGTATCCTGGCGCTATTGTCATCCTGCACGATTTCGGTTACAAAGGACGCAACACCGTAAAGGTCCTCAAGCTCATCCTTCCCGAGCTGCAACGGCGCGGATACCGCATCGTCACGCTGAGCAGGCTTGCCGAATCGGATACATCAACCGCTGCCACTCCATAGCGCACGCACTGTGGTCCCGTTTGGTGGTCAAATGCATAAATACGGCGACGCATCGAGAGCGGCGAAGCGCGTCGGCCGCGAGACGCGCGATCGAGCCATACCCGAGGTACGCCGCAGTGAGCGCAACATGGCGGACGAGGATGCAGCGCCGCTCGAATGCCGGCGTATTTATGTATTCGACCACTTGGTGCGAGATTTCAAAGCCGTGTTGCCCTACCGGCAGGAGGCATACATGTCAGTAACGATTCGGTTCTGTCCTGTTTGAAGCAGCTATCGCCCTCACGCTGCCCGTGTGGCAGCTGCGCTCAATGCATCGCTCGGCGTAGATCCTGTCCTCGTTTTAGGCAACCGCGGTGAATTCACGGTGTGGGTAGGTGATCGTAAGGTCGTTGGGAAAACCTTGCTCATGAAGCCGTCGCCGGAGAAAGTTGTAGCGGCCGTCCGAGCTGCCGCCGGCGCGGGGTAGTTTGTTTGCAGTCACACCTCGAGAAGATCGAGACACTGATGCTGATCCTCGACTCCGATAGCATTGGCGCGTGGTGGGCTGCTTCATCCGCTGAAAGATCCCTCGCGATGATCTGGGCCACGCGCGCTCCCTCTCGTGCTTGTTGCAGGTGACGTGCTCGCGGCCCCCATGATATTGCTTGACAAAGTCAACTATCTGGGTGAGCTTGGGTTTACTGGTCTGACCTCCGCGATCAAATCCAACTCACCGCCCCTGCCCGTGCCTCCTTTCGCCACGCAGGTCCAATCCGTTCGACAATTCAATCGCTTCTACACGCGGCAAATCGGCGTTTTGAACGAGGGGCTGCTCAAAAGTCCATTTTCCCTTACCGAAGTCCGCGTGTTGTATGAGCTGGCGCACGGCGACCGGCCTTCTGCATCTGATATCGGCAAGGCTTTGGGCCTCGACGCGGGGTATCTCAGCCGAATCCTCAAGGCCTTCGAAAAGCGCGGCTTCGTAAGCAGAACTCCTTCCCGCTCCGACGCCCGGTTGAGTCATTTGCAGCTCACGGCGAAAGGCCGTAAGACATTCGCTGCGCTCGATGTTCGATCGAACGAGGAAGTCGGCGACGTCCTCCGCCGATTGACCGGCGGCGAGCGGCGCAGTCTGGCAGGCGCAATGCGCACGATTCAACATTCCATGTCCGGCGGAGCGCGCGTTTCACGAACGACGAAGGCGCCGTACATTCTCCGCCAGCACCAACCCGGCGATATGGGTTGGGTTGTCCACCGCCACGGTATTCTGTACTCCAGAGAGTACGGATGGGACGAACGCTTCGAAGCGCTTGTTGCAACGATCGTCGCGGACTTCATCCAGAAGTACGATCCCGCGCGCGAGCGTTGCTGGATCGCCGAGCGGGACGGCGAGATCGTCGGTTCCGTCTTCCTTGTCAAGCACCCAGGGAAGCCCAGCACCGTCGCGAAGCTCCGCCTCCTTCTGGTCGAGCCCAGTGCGCGGGGATTGGGGATCGGCGCAAAGTTGGTTGACGAGTGCATTCACTTCGCAAGGCTGGCTCGTTACCGCAAGCTGATGCTGTGGACGAACAGCGTATTGCACGCCGCCCGGCACATCTACGAGCGGAACGGCTTCAAGCTGGTTGAGGAGGAACGACATCATAGCTTCGGTCAGAAGCTCGTCGGCCAGACGTGGGAACTCACACTGTGAGTGGCGTTTTGGCGGCTCACGCGGACGGCCTTACGGCGAAAACCATCCTCTGGAGCCGCC